>NZ_SDLG01000018.1:0-50253 GCF_013096965.1 Anoxybacillus sp. CHMUD | reverse complement strand
CGTGTTACTCACCCGTCCGCCGCTAACGAATCAAAAGCAAGCTTTCGATTCGTCCGCTCGACTTGCATGTATTAGGCACGCCGCCAGCGTTCGTCCTGAGCCAGGATCAAACTCTCCATAGAAAGTTTATATCTCTAGCTTCTTTACGCTTTTCGCTTCGTTCAGTTTTCAAGGAACATCTCTTTGTCGCTATTTAAGCGACTTTTTTAATATATCATTTACTGTTTTTCTTGTCAACAACTTTTTATCTTTCTTTTTTACGTGTTACTTTCAACACGGACGTTTAGTAATATATCATATTCGATCATCCTTAAGCAAGATGTTTTTTTAAGAAAAACTGAGTGAGGAAAAGTACCTCACCCAGTTAAGCTTCCCTGCAATTATTTATGACGCATTTGAGGGAATAACAATACATCGCGGATCGATGGAGAGTTCGTTAACAACATAACAAGACGATCAATGCCAATTCCTAACCCACCCGTTGGTGGCATCCCGTATTCTAATGCTTCGATAAAATCTTCGTCCATTTCATGCGCTTCGTCGTTTCCTTGTTCTTTTTCTCTTAACTGCGCTTCAAACCGTTCACGTTGATCGATTGGGTCATTTAATTCTGTGAATGCATTTGCATGCTCACGTGCAACGATAAATAGTTCAAATCGATCTGTGAAACGAGGATCTTCTGGATTTTTTTTCGCTAAAGGCGAAATCTCAACTGGGTGCCCATAAATAAATGTTGGCTGAATAAGATGTTGTTCTACTTTTTGTTCGAAAAATTCATTTACGATATGACCAAATGTCATATGTGGAGCTACTTCTACTCCATGCTCTTTCGCCAATTGACGCGCTTCTTCGTCGCTCATGTGCTTCCAGAAGTCAACGCCCACATACTCTTTAATCGCATCAACCATATGAAGTCGTTTCCATGATGGCGTCAAATCTACTTCATGTTCTCCATATTGGATTTTTGTCGTTCCAAGCACTTCTTGAGCAATATGCGCAATCATATCTTCTGTTAATTTCATAATATCAGTGTAATCAGCATAAGCCTCGTAAAGCTCAAGCATCGTAAACTCTGGATTATGACGTGTTGAAATGCCTTCGTTCCGGAATACACGACCGATTTCATATACTTTCTCTAGTCCACCTACAATTAAACGTTTTAAATGTAATTCGATCGCAATACGCATATACAATGTCATATCTAAAGCGTTATGGTGCGTAATAAACGGACGGGCTGCAGCTCCTCCGGCAATTGAGTGCATCATCGGCGTCTCTACTTCTAAATACCCTTTTTGATCTAAATAGCGACGCATTGATTGAATAATTAAACTGCGTGTAATAAACGTTTTTTTACTTTCTGGATTCATAATTAAATCGAGATAACGTTGGCGGTAGCGTTGCTCGATATCTTTGAGCCCATGATATTTCTCAGGGAGCGGGCGCAACGATTTCGTCAACATTTCATACGAGTGTACCTTGATAGACAATTCTCCCACTTTTGTTTTGAATACTGTTCCTTGTACACCGACAATATCTCCTAAATCTGACGTATCGAAAATTTCATACTGCTCTTCACCAACATCGTCTTTGCGCACATAAATTTGAATTTGTCCCGTCAAATCTTGAATATGAGCAAATCCCGCTTTCCCTTTCCCGCGCTTCGTCATAATGCGACCAGCGATAGAAACATGAATTTGCCTTTCTTCCAACTCTTCTTTTGATAAATGACCGTATAATGTAAACAATTCTTCTGCTTGATGTGTACGCTCGAATCGTTTTCCAAATGGATCTATCCCTTTTTCACGCAACTTATGTAACTTTTCACGACGAACTAATAGCTGATCATTTAATTCCTCATGCGACATAACGAATTCACTCCAATAACCGTTTATTTTTTTTAAGAAATACTGCCAGCATGAGCTGACAGTATGTTTTACGATTCTATGACAACATGTTGTTCTTTTGCTTCAACTTCCTCCACAAAACTCATAAGCAACGTCACGAGTTCATCACGCGTCTGACATTCATTTATCGCATTGCGAACTTTGGCATTTCCACGAATACCTTTTAAATACCAAGCGGCATGTTTACGCATCTCTTTTACAGCGATATATTCATTTTTTAAAGCAATTAAACGATCCAAATGCAAAATACACACTTCGATTTTTTCACGTACAGACGGTTCCGGAATAAGTTCACCCGTTTCCAAATAACGAACGGTACGATAAATCATCCATGGATTACCGAGAGCAGCACGCCCAATCATGACGCCATCGACGCCTGTTTGTTCTAACATTCGTTTAGCATCTTGAGGGGTCTGGACATCACCGTTACCGATAACGGGGATACGAACCGCTTCTTTCACTTGCTTAATGACGTTCCAATCCGCTTTTCCTTCATACATTTGTACGCGAGTTCGGCCATGAACAGCAACCGCTTGTCCACCTGCCCGTTCTACCGCCTGAGCGTTTTCGACAGCATAAATATGGTTTTCATCCCAACCGATTCGCATTTTTACCGTGACAGGCTTCTCCACCGCATCGACGACGGCGGCTACCATGTCGTAAATTTTATTTGGATCTAACAACCACTTTGCTCCCGCGTCACACTTCGTAATTTTTGGAACAGGGCATCCCATGTTAATATCGATAATATCGGCGTTCGTATGTTGATCTACATATTTAGCGGCTTGTACAAGCGTCTCTTTTTCCCCACCAAAAATTTGCAAGCTCAATGGTTTTTCACGCTCGTCAATATAGAGCATGCCCATTGTTTTTGGGTTATTAAATAAAATCGCTTTATCGCTAACCATCTCTGCACAAACAAGTCCTGCACCAAACTCCTTTACAGTTAGACGAAATGCTGAATTACATACCCCTGCCATCGGTGCAAGTACGACAGGGTTATTAATTTGTACATTTCCGATTTTAAACATCAAATCCCCCCCTTTCCTAATAATTGTTCTTCCACTTCTTCGCGGCTTTTCCATATACGAACACCTTTGTCCGATAACTGCTCCACATACGAACGTAAAGGACGTTGAACAGATGGAATAATTAAAGATTCATCTATTTCAAACAACGGGATTAATACAAACGCCCGTTCAAACATACGCGGATGCGGAATAATAAGTTGTTCTGTCTCAATATTTTCATGATTATATAGCAAAATGTCAAGGTCTAACGTCCGCGGTCCCCAATGAACTTCCCGCTTGCGACCGAACTTTTTTTCAATGTCCATCGTAGCTGCTAACAAAGCAAATGGAGATAGCGATGTAGCGATCTTTACAACCATATTTAAAAAACAAGCTTGTTCGACATATCCAACTGGATCTGTTTCGTAAATCGAAGATGTCGCTAAAACAGAAATATGTGTATGATCACGTAATGCAATCACCGCTTTACACAAATATTCGAAACGGTCACCAATATTCGAACCTAATGCAATATAAGAAGTATTTTCCATTTATTAACGCCCTCTCGTAATTTCAACCGCCACATACGCATAGTGACCTTTAATCGGCGGATTTGGTTTCGTCACTTTGACAGTACACGATGACACCGTTGTATACGCACATAAAATTTGTTCAGCGATGCGTTCCGCTACTGCCTCAATCAGCTTAAACGGCTTTCCTTCGACGATGCTTTGACATATGTCATATATATGTGCATAGTTAACCGTTTCACTTAAATCGTCGGTTACACCAGCTTTTCTTAAATTTGTTTCAATGATGACATCGACATAAAAACGTTGACCGAGCTTATTTTCTTCGGGAAATACCCCGTGATACCCATAAAACTCCATTTGTTGCACATAAATTTTATCGCGCATACTCTCCTCCCTTCCCAAGCATCGCATCCATCATTTTAGCCATTCTAGCCATCGGTAAAACATCGTGTACCCGAACGATATGTGCTCCTTTTGCAATGCCGAGGCAAACCGTTGCTCCTGTTCCTTCTACTCGTTCATGAACGGGTAAATCAAGCACATGTCCGATAAATGATTTTCGCGATGTTCCTAACAAGATCGGATACCCGAGAACCGAAAATTCATCCAACCGACGCATCACTTCCAAATTATGCTCTACTGTTTTAGCAAACCCGATCCCCGGATCGATAATAATTTGTTCGTCTTTCACACCAGCTTGTTTGACTATATCAATACTTTCTTTTAAATCGTTCATCATATCCGAAACGAGATCTTTATAATGGCGATCGTAACGATTATGCATTAATACAATAGGTACACCATAGTAAGCGGCTACTTGAGCCATATTGGAATCTGCCTTTGCCCCCCAAACGTCGTTAATCATTGTCGCGCCCGCTTCAATGGCTTGTTTAGCTACTTCTGCTTTATACGTATCAATCGAAATGGGTACATTCACCGCTTTAGCAACCGCTTCTACAATCGGGATGACGCGACGCAATTCTTCTTCAAGTGATACCTTTTCAGCTCCAGGGCGGGTGGATTCTCCCCCAATATCAATGATATGTGCTCCTTCAGCGACAAGTTGCTTCGCACGCTCAACAGCCTGCTCTACATGATTATATTTTCCTCCATCAGAAAAGGAGTCAGGAGTGGCATTTAAAATGCCCATAATAACCGTATTCTTTCGCAAGTCTAACTTATATGTTCCACAATATATAACATCCATCAATGAACGTACCCGTCCTTTCCTTCATACCTTGTCCATAAATGTGTCGTAAAAAAGGCGTACGCACGTTGGAGACGGCTCGTCATTTCCCCACATTTCCCGGGATATACATCGTTATCTAGTCGACAAACCGGCACAATTTCTTGAATGGAGTTTGTTAAAAATATTTCATCTGCTTCTTTCAGTTGTTGTAGCGAGTAAAATCCTTCTTTCACACGAACACCCCACGAGCGCAACAAATCGATCACAAACAATCGCGTTATACCGTTTAAAATACCGGTTTCTACTGAAGGAGTATACACGATGCCGTCTTTTACCCAAAAAACGTTAGAAACAATTCCTTCTGCGACAAATCCTTCTTTCGTAAGAAAAATGCCTTCTACATTTGAATGGTGACCAACTTCTTGTTTACCTAAAATATTGTTTAAATAGTGATGAGATTTTAAACGAACCGATCCTTCCGGTGTATTTCGCCTCACTTGTAATGTTTGACATACTTTTTCTTCTGAAAACGTCGGAATCGGCTTCATATACATAATAATGGTCGGATTTGTATACGGTTCTACTTGCAGTCCAACATCTCCGATTCCAGCAGATATATTTAAGCGTACATACGCATCTCGATAACCGTTTGCCTTTAACAATTGAGAAAGAATATGCAAAACATCATCTCGAGTGATAGAACATGAAATGTTGAGCATATCGAGTCCGTTATGAAGACGAGCTAAATGATCATCAAGCAAAAACGGATGTCCATCATATACGCGAAACGTTTCAAATAAACCGAGTCCATACATAAACCCGTGGTCAAACGCGGAAATGCGTGCCTCTTCCTTTTTTACGATTTGCCCATTGATATAAATAAACATGCAACATCACTTTCGTTTGTATAATGTAATAAAATTTTTAAGCATGTCTAAACCATATTCCGTCATGATCGACTCAGGATGAAATTGAACTCCCTCAATCGGCAGCGTTTTATGGCGAATGGCCATAATTTCTCCTTCATCTGTCCACGCAGAGATATCAAAACAATCGGGCAATGTTTCCCTTTTTACAATTAATGAATGATAACGCGTGGCTGTAAAGGGGTTGGGAATTTGAGTAAAAATCGTCTTGCCATCATGAAAAATCGACGATGTTTTGCCATGCATTAAACGTTCTGCCTGAACAACTTCTCCACCAAACACTTGGGCAATCGACTGATGACCAAGACATACACCAAAAATCGGGATTTTCCCTGCGAAATATTCAATGGCTGCCATGCTAATACCCGCTTCATTCGGACTGCAAGGACCAGGTGAAATCATTAAAAAGTGGGGGTGAAGTTGTTCAATTTGAGCAATCGTTACCTCATCGTTTCGTTTAACAATTAATTCTTCCCCTAATTGCCCTAAATATTGAACGAGGTTATACGTAAACGAATCATAGTTATCAATCATTAAAATCATTTGGCTCACCTCATGCTTAATTGTACATACTCTTCTTCACTCAGCTCTTTTGCTTTCCATAACGCAAATGCTTTCTTTAAACATTCTTTATACTCATGTTCCGGTTGTGAATCAATGACAATCCCTGCCCCTGCTTGCACATACGCAAGACCATCTTTTGCAATCATTGTCCGAATTGCAATGTTCAACTCCATATCGCCATCAAATCCGATCCAGCCGATTGAACCTGTGTAAATGCCACGTCGAACAGGCTCTAGCTCTTCAATTATTTCCATCGTTCGTACTTTTGGTGCCCCTGTGATTGTTCCACCTGGAAAAACGGCTGATATAACATCGAACGCATCTTTTCCCGCCGCGAGCTGACCAGAAACATGGGAGACAAGATGCATGACATGAGAATATTTTTCAATGACCATAAACTCATCCACTTTTACCGTTCCATATGCACATACACGTCCAAGGTCATTCCGCTCTAGATCGACGAGCATTAAATGTTCGGCTCGTTCTTTTTCATTTGCTAATAATGATTGAGCAATTTGATCATCTTCTTGAATCGTTTTGCCACGTGAGCGTGTTCCTGCAATCGGACGCGTACTTACATACTTTCCTTTCTTTTTCACAAGTAGCTCCGGAGAACCGCTTACGATTTGAAATTCAGGGAAATGCATATACGCCATATACGGTGATGGATTTAATGTGCGCAATTTTTCATAAATCGTAAACGGGTGTGTAAGTAGCCGTTTCGATTGTCGTACAGACAAGTTCACTTGAAAAACATCGCCTTGTGCAATATACGTGCGCACCTTTTCGACAGCTTCCATAAACTGTTCTTCGCTCATTGACACCGCTTCTTCTTTTTCGTAGTTCGGAATAAACGGGCGGGAAACGTCGGAAAAATCAGTTGTCCATAGTTGTTCGTATCGCTCGAGACGTTCGTTCGCTTGTTGCTCTTCTCCTTCTACATAATGAGTGATGAAATAAAGAAAAGATGCATGATGATCATATACGAACACATCATCAAATACTAAAAAATATAAATCAGGCATATTTAAGTCATCACATGCAATCGAAGGAAGCTTTTCAATATAGCGAACACAATCGTAACTGATATAGCCAATTGCTCCACCTTGAAAATCTGGCCCTTCTTCTAATTTTTCTATTTCCCACTGACGGAACCATTTCTTTAGCGATTGCAATATATTCCCTTCAAACGTTTCTGTACGATGCTTCTGCCAAACCGTCAATTTATCATCTTTACCGATAACGACTGCAAATGGTTGTAAACCGATTATGCTATATCGGCCGTCTCGCCCACTTTCAAGCAAAACATGGTGCAACTGTTTTCGCGATAATGCTTTATATTGCGAAAACCAATCACATTGTGCGTATGTGATCTTTTTGATCATTGTTCGTCGCCTTTGTTTGTTCAAAGATGTCCCCCCTCTTCATCAATCCATACGCTTATTGTACAACGAACATGTAGAAACAATCACGAAAAAAAATTCGGCAAGAATGTTCTTGCCGAATTATTCCTCAAACTGATATAATGGCGTGCTTAAATAACGTTCACCGTTACTCGGGATAATAGCTAATACTTTTTTTCCTTTTCCTAATTTTTTCGCTACTTGCAACGCGACATGAATGGCTGCACCTGACGAAATTCCTCCTAAAATCCCTTCTTGACGAGCAGCTAGACGAGCAGCTGCAAACGCTTCTTCTGTCTTTACAGTAACGACTTCATCATAAATGGATGTATTTAAAATATCAGGAACGAAGCCGGCTCCAATTCCTTGAATTTTATGTGGACCTGGTTTTCCGCCGGAAAGCACTGGAGAGTCTGCTGGTTCAACAGCATAAATTTTAATGTTTGGATACGCTTGGCGCAACACTTCTCCTGCTCCTGTAATCGTCCCACCTGTTCCAATTCCGGCCACAAATGCATCGAGTTGATCGCCCATTTGCTCAACAATTTCTTTTCCTGTTGTTAAACGATGTACTTCTGGGTTCGCTTCGTTTTTAAATTGCTGTGGCATAAAATAGCCGTGCTCTTGTGCGAGCTGCTCTGCCTTTTGAATCGCGCCTCGCATTCCTTCACTTCCTGGCGTTAAAACAAGCTCTGCGCCGTAAGCACGAAGTAAGTTGCGGCGCTCTAAACTCATCGTTTCAGGCATAACGAAAATGGCTTTATATCCTTTTGCAGCAGCAACCATCGCTAAACCAATTCCCGTATTTCCGCTTGTCGGCTCAATGATCGTGTCACCAGGATGAATTTTTCCTGCTTTCTCGGCTGCTTCAATCATCGCTAGCGCAATACGATCTTTCACGCTGCTTCCTGGGTTCATAAACTCTAGCTTCAAGTATACATCTGCGCTATCGTGATCAACAATGCGGTTTAATTTAACTACCGGTGTTTGACCAATTAACTCTGTAATAGATTGTACTACACGTGCCATTTCATCCACCTCTAATCCCGAGTATTTTTATAGAATTTGTAACCAATTTATCAGTTATTTTCGAAATTGTCAATCATTTTGTTTTGCTAATTTTTTTAATTCCTCAAGATCTTCGGCTGAAAATATATACGTTTCATTACAAAAATGACAAGATGCTTCCGCTTTTCCTTCTTCATCAATCATTTGCTGAATTTCTTCCACCCCTAAGCTAATAATCGCATCTGCTACCCGCTCACGTGAACAACGACAAACGAATGATACAGGCATCGTTTCAAGAATTTTTACATTTTGTTCTCCGCCGAGTAGCGCATGTAAAATTTGTTCTGGTGTTAAACCACTTTCAATCATTTTTGAAATCGGTGGAATGGTAGTTAAATTTTTTTCAATGTCTGCAATGGTTTGTTCTTCTGTACCCGGCATCAGTTGCAAAATAAAACCACCAGCCGCCAATATCGTATAATCCGGATTGACTAGCACACCAACTCCAACGGATGATGGCGTCTGTTCAGAGGAAACGAAATAGTATGTAAAATCCTCACCAAGCTCCCCAGACACGAGCGGAACTTGTCCTGTAAAATAATCGCGTAATCCTAAGTCTTTCACAACAGTTAATGTTCCATTCGTTCCAACAGCTCTAGCAACATCGAGCTTTCCGTTTGCATTCAGTTCAAAGTGAACATGCGGATTGGATACATAACCACGTACATGTCCTTTGGCGTTACTATCAACGAGAATATGACCAATAGGGCCACCGCCTTCAATTTTAATTGTAATTTGACTATCTCCTTTTAACATCGCTCCCATCATCACGCCCGCTGTCATCGCACGACCTAGTGCTGCGGATGCTGTTGGCCACGTTTGATGTCTTCGCTGCGCCTCCCGTACTGTTTCTGTTGTGCGCACCGCATAAGCTCGCACTTGACCATCGTATGCTAGCGCTTTTACTAAATAATCTGCCATCGTTGTCACTCGCCTTTCTTGTTTCGTTCATATAACAATTGTAATCCTTTTAATGTTAAAAACGGATCAACAATATCAATGATATTCGATTCATGGGCAATTAAAGATGCTAACCCACCTGTTGCAATGACTTTTGGAGGAACGGCACTTTTTTCTTTCATTCGTGACACAATGCCCTCCACTTGTCCCACATATCCGTATAAAATTCCTGCTTGCATCGCACTTACTGTATTTTTTCCAATAATGTCATCCGGACGAGCAATTTCAATACGCGGAAGTTTAGCTGCTCGAGAGTAAAGCGCTTCCGTGGAAATTGTAATCCCTGGGGCAATAGCCCCTCCCATATATTGCTTATGCTCATTAATATAGCAGTATGTCGTCGCTGTACCGAAATCGACAATAATAAGCGGTGCACCGTACAAGTGGATGCCTGCCACAGCGTTGACAATCCGGTCCGCTCCGACTTCTTTTGGGTTGTCATACTTAATATTCAATCCCGTTTTAATGCCCGGACCTACAATGAGCGGTTTAATATGAAAATATTTTGTACACATGCGCTCTAATGCAAACATAATTGGTGGAACAACGGAAGAAATAATAATGCCGTCAATGTCAGAAAAACGCAATCCGACATCTTGTAATAACATTTTTACGATCATTCCGTATTCATCTTCTGTTTTGCTTCGGCTCGTTTCAATGCGCCAATGAAACTTGAGCTCATCCCCATCATACACACCTAATACCGTATTTGTGTTTCCGACGTCTAATACAAAAATCATCACTCATCCCCGCTTTTTTCACAATTTGTTCCTTCTTCATCATATCATAATCGTTTAACCCGACGGTAAAAAAAGATGCCTCTTATAAAAAGAGACACCTTTATTCTTCTTTTTTCGTTTGAATATTTACTTTTACTTCTTCTTGTTTATTGTCATTGCGGTTTGGTAACGTACCATGTTCGAACAAATGTTTAATTTGCTCTGCATCAAGTGTTTCCACTTCAAGCAACGTATTGGCAATCAGATCCAACTTGTCGCGGTTTTCCGTTAGTAAGCGTTTCGCTTTTTCGTAACATTCTTTAATAATGCGTTGCATTTCAAGATCAATTTCATATGCGATTTGGTCGCTATAATTTTGCTCATTATGCAAATCACGACCTAAGAACACTTGACCATGAGACTGACCAAACTGCATTGGTCCAAGCTTATCGCTCATTCCAAACTCCGTAACCATACGACGAGCGATGCTTGTTGCGCGTTGGAAGTCATTATGTGCTCCTGTACTTACTTCCCCAAATACGATTTCCTCAGCCACACGTCCGCCAAGAAGCCCTGTAATTTTATCAAGCAACTCTGGTTTCGTCATAAAATAACGATCTTCTTTCGGTAACATGACCGCATATCCACCAGCCTGACCACGTGGCACAATCGTTACTTTGTGGACCATTTCCGCATCGGCAAGCACCATACCAATGACAGTATGACCTGCTTCGTGATAAGCGACAATTTTTCGCTCTTTTTCAGAAATGACGCGACTTTTCTTAGCCGGACCAGCAATGACACGATCCGTTGCTTCATCAATATCGCTCATATCAATTTTTTTCTTGTTCTGTCGAGCAGCAACAAGGGCAGCCTCATTTAATAAGTTTTCTAAATCAGCACCAGAAAAACCAGGCGTACGCATCGCAATCGCTTTTAAATCAACTGACTCATCGAGCGGCTTGTTGCGTGCATGCACACGAAGAATAGCTTCACGTCCTTTCACATCTGGACGGTCAACCGTAATTTGACGGTCAAAACGACCAGGACGTAAAAGAGCAGGGTCTAAAATGTCCGGACGGTTTGTCGCAGCGATAATAATAATTCCTTCATTTCCGCTGAATCCATCCATTTCAACGAGCAATTGGTTTAATGTTTGCTCCCGTTCATCGTGACCTCCACCTAAACCAGCACCACGTTGACGTCCCACTGCATCAATTTCATCAATAAAAATAATACAAGGGGCGTTTTTCTTCGCTGTTTCAAATAAATCACGTACACGCGAAGCACCAACACCAACAAACATTTCAACGAAATCTGAACCGCTGATGGAGAAAAACGGTACACCAGCTTCTCCAGCAACCGCTCTCGCTAATAACGTTTTTCCTGTTCCAGGCGGTCCAACGAGAAGAACACCTTTTGGAATGCGAGCTCCGAGTTCCACAAACTTACGAGGGTCTTTTAAAAACTCGACAATTTCAACAAGTTCTTGCTTTTCTTCATCCGCACCGGCAACGTCTTTAAAGCGAACGCGCTTCTTATCTTCGTTATACAGTTTCGCACGGCTTTTGCCAAAATTCATAACCCGACTGCCGCCGCCTTGCGCTTGATTTAGTAAAAAGAAGAACAAAATAAAAATGATGATAAACGGAATAATGGACGTAAAAAACGTCACCCATCCGCTCGTTTCATCCGCAGGCAACACTTCTACTTTTGCCTGTTGTGCGGCTTCGTCAATGCGCTGAAGAATTTGCGGACTGTTCGCTACGTACGTCGTAAAAAATTGTCCTTCAGCATACGTTTTTAATTGTCCACGAATTTCATAAACGCCTCGCTCTGGCTTCAACGAGACATACTTTACATCACCATTTTCTAAATGGGTAACGAACGCATCGTACGTCATTCGCTCCGCCCGTTGATTGCCGCCATTTAAAAAGCTTACAACACCAATGACGACGAGAAAAATAAGTAAGTAAAAGATTGTATTACGGAAAATGCGGTTCATCTCCTACCTCCTCCCACACTTAAAACACGCTATAGTCAATAGTATCATAGAAAAACGCTCCAAAACAAACGATGTGCATGAAAAAATTATTTACTGTATACTTCTGGTTTTAACACACCGATGTACGGAAGATTTCGGTATTTCTCACAATAGTCTAACCCATAGCCGACAACGAATTCATCTGGAACGATGAAACCGACATAATCAGCTTCAATATTTGCTTTTCGACCAGACGGTTTATCAAGCAAAGTCACGATTTTAATCGATTTTGCTTTGCGATAACGGAATAAATCTGCTAAATAGCTTAACGTTAAACCGCTATCAATAATATCTTCGATGATAAGCACATCGCGGCCTTCAACCGATGTGTTCAAGTCTTTCAAAATTTTCACTTCTCCAGATGATACGGTCGCATTTCCATAGCTCGATACATCCATAAAATCGATTTCCAAATATGTATCAATATGCTTAATTAAATCTGCCATAAACGGCATCGCGCCTTTTAGTACACCAACCAAAAGCGGAAAGCGTCCTTCATATTCTTTCGTCAATAATGCACCTAACTCTTTTACTTTTTGTTGAATTTGTTCTTCTGTAATTAAAATTTTTTCCATATCTTGATGCATGCCCATATTCTTTCCTCCTACTATCATTCATTGCTTTTTATAGTGTAATACAATATAGCGATTTTTTGTAATATTTGTTGCTGTGTAAACAGATTTTTTTACACCAGGAATCCATATGATGTTCCCGCTCGCATCTTCGATAACTGGCCATTGCGCCCGTTCGTTCGCTGGAATTTTTTCATCAATAAAAATACGAGATATTTTTTTCGCATGTTCCATTCCTTTGACTTTCATGCGATCTCCACACTTTCTTGTTCGCACACGAAGAGGCAACATTAATTGATCAGCCTCAATGACTATATGATCATCGTCTTCAATGAAAGGATAGCGATCAACAAACTGACTGATAAGTTGACATCCGTTTGGTAATACGAGCGTATCAGGAACATGGAAAAGAAACTCATATTCGCTCGTCTGTCTCTGCTGAAACGTAAATATACATACCTCATATTGACGAATAACTTTTAATCCATTCGGAAAATGAAGCATACCTGAAGGATGTTGCCGTTTTAAAAATTGTAACGCTTGGTTGATATGTATAGAAGACAATGACGATGGGACGTTCCCATAAAGATAGTTTAATATTAGTTGAATCCCTCGTCTTTGTAAAGGTTTTGGCATGCGTATAAACGGAGGAATATCGACACGAATCTCTTCTTCTTGTTGATGAACAACGTGCTTCAACTCCTCTTTTGTCAGTTGCTCTAAAAATGCTTCATCTTCGCTCATCATCTCACTAAACTGTTGAATATGCTCATGAACGCGAATATTTTCCCGCTTAAAAAAAGGCAAAACGAAATGACGGAAACGGTTGCGCGTGTAATCGTCCTTTTCGTTGCTCGGATCGTGCCGAGCATGCAATCCATTTTGTTGACAATACTGTTCAATTTGTCTTCGATCGATGCATAAAAATGGTCGAACGATATAGCCACTGCCAAACGGGCGCTTTACGGGTATCCCTGCGTATCCTCCTGTCGTACTTCCGCGTACTAATCGCATAAGCACCGTTTCAATTTGGTCATCGCCGTGGTGAGCTAAAGCGACACAATGTGCGTGATGTTTGTACATAACTTGCTCAAAAAAGGTGTATCGACAATCACGGGCTGCTTCTTGCACGCCCTTTCCTGTTCGTTCCATATATGCAGGAACGTCTAATTGTGTCGCCTCACATATAATACTATGTTGTTCGCAAAAATGTTTCACAAAATGCATATCTTCTTCTGATTGTTTTCCCCGCAACATATGATCGACATGTGCAGCAATAAGTTGAATATCGTAACGCTCTCTTTCACTCCATAAGAAATGAAGCAACGCTAACGAGTCCGGACCGCCTGACACGCCAACAACAACAGTTGTACCACGCTCAAGCAATTGATGCTTTTCGATAAACTCATGCACAACTTCTAGCATATTCTCCCTCTTGGTTAGTAGTGTCGTTTTTTACAATCGTATCATATTTTATTGCCCGTACTCAAAACGAATGCGGAAAAATTAAAGAATTTGAACATACAAATAAACAACATACATAAATAAAAGGCACACAAACAAAAGCATCGTCTCTAATACATGAAATTTTTTCTTCCTTTTTACACGCACCGTTCTTTCTTCGCGCTTTTCTTTCTTTACAGACGGTTGTTGCATACATTGTAGCAAATCTTTCCTCATTTCATGAGCGCTAGTGTACTTTCCATCCAGTGCACACCATAATATTTTCTCGTATTTTTTCAAATAGGGATGAGAGGAGATCATAAGACGTAGCTGCTCTCGGCCATTTTCCTTTCTTTCAAATCGTTTTGGATAGCACATATTAATCATAATCATCGCCACCGCAAATAAATCATACGATGGCTCGGCTTTTCTTGTTCCCATACCCCAATAGCCACGATCAAAAAACTCTGTAAACTCTTTAATGGCTCGTCCGCGAATGGTTGTGCCACCCACATCAATTAATCGCACTTTCGGGACCGTCCCGGAAACAATTAAATTTTCTGGCTTTAAATCACCGAATACCCACCCTTTTTCGTGCAACTTATGCAAATCGCCTAACAACTGCAATATAATGACGATGATCCAATCTTTCCCCCGTTTTTGAATAAAAGTTAACAAATCATCCCCTTCAATATATTCCATCACATAAAATGAATAAATTCTTTTTTCTTGCGGATGAAACCAATCATCTACGTCTAATAAACAAGGTCCGAGGGCAACTCCCTGGACCTCTGAAAATCGTTTCAACACATTTACTTCTGACATCATCGCTGTTGCTTGATTGCTTATTTTTAGCGCCACAAACGTCCGTCCTTCTCTAGCCAAATAAACAACCCCATTTGCTCCTTTACCGAGTTGCTTTATCATTTCATAACGACGTTTATGCCACTTCCCTTGTATAACTGTTCCCGTTGGAATGTTACATAGATTGTTCGATGTATACATCGTCATCACCATCATGCGTAAACAAACTTTTTAATGAGCGTCTTTTTTGGAATTGTTGTAGCGCCTCGCGAATAGCTGGACCGGTCGGTGTAATTCCCCCGGATGTTAGTTTTGGAAACACACTTGAAATGGACTCCATTTTCGGCGTCCAATCTAGAATACGATCTACCTCTCCTTTTTTCCCGGGAAATACAAAAACAGAAAACTCATTATTTCCCAAACGAGCATTCAAACTGATCGATAAGTCTAATAACGCTTCTTTTACCGTTTGCAACTTTGTCTTCATACTTCCACTTGTGTCTACTAATATTAAAACTTGCAAGTTAACAGTTTCCCCTAACTCCTCAACAACTTCCATCACTTCTCCCCTTTTTTCTGGCGGAAGCTGTTCAATGGAAGCCTGGGATCCTAAAATTTGTTTTAACTCCCGATTAATGACGCCTTGCAACGTCTGTGTCATTGCTTTTCTTGTGACCATTTGTACCGTTTGTGATAACTGTTTAGCGTATACGACTTGACTAATTCCTCCACCTGATTGTGCGATTCCTTCAATTTCCCGTAATCCTTGCTCATCAATGATGTCTTGATCAAGAACACCGATTACATTAACCGTAATCCCTTGTTCTTTCGCTAATGCCGCCATAGCAATTGGATCTTCACCATGATTAGAACAACCGTCTGTGATTAATAAAATTTGACGCAACGTTCCTTTTCGCATACGTTCATCCCCTCCGAAAAAAGTAGTATACTCCCATCATCGACGTTCAGAGGGGATTTTATACCTTTATTTCATATATTGATATGCCGGAATGACTGCCCATTTCGGTGTATTATGTTTAATTCTCGCCACAACAATCGTCATATCATCTTCGATTTCTCCACCGTTGACACGAATGACTTCTTCTAAAAGCAATTCAGATACTTCTTGCGGATCATTCGTTTTTAATTCTTTAATTTTTCGTTTTATCCATACATCATGATTTTCGATATGCGAAACCCCATCAAAAATGCCGTCACTCATCATAATGAGTAAATCTCCTGCCTTTAATTGCTCTTCAATCATTTCAAACTCTACCCCAGTAATAATTCCTATCGGCAAATTGCTCGATTCGATTTTCATCACGTTATTTCCACGTTTAATAAAGCTTGGAGATGAGCCAACTTTTAAAAATTTTGTTGTTGCATTTTGCAAATCAACAATGGCTAAATCGAGCGTTGAAAAAATTTCTTCTGTCGTTCGCAACGCCAAAATAGAGTTGATCGATTTAATCGCAATTCGTTCCTCAATTCCCGATTGTAAAATTTTTTGTAATAGTTTGAGCGTTTCTTTACTTTCATAATGCGCTCGTTCCCCATTTCCCATTCCATCACTAATAGCTAACGCATATTTTCCACCACCAATTTCCATCATCGCATAGCTGTCACCTGAAATGAATCCGCCCCCCTTTGCAACGTACGCAACGCCTGTATCAATAACAAACGCTTTTGAAGAACTGAAAGCAACCCGACAGTCCCCGTTCGGATAGACAGAACAATCTTCTTTTTTCACAATAATCGTCTCACCTAAAATATCAGATAGCATTGGTGCAATAAGCTTTTCGCATTCGCCCCTTCCATCGCAATATGGAACAACCATCTCAATATCAACACTTCCTTTGTCTAAACTATAAATTTCAACATCGTTCACATCGACACCGAACTGTTGAAGGGCGTGCAAAATTTGTTCTTCTTGCACATAATAATTTTCACGCTCTTTTTGAATTTCTTTCGCAAAATCCTCCATCACTTGCGATACACCTAATAACTGTTCGGCCACAAGCCTTCTACTCTCTTTCATTTGCTGTTTTAGTTTTTTATTCGCTTTATAAAACGACACATCTTTCTCGATGATTTGAACAACTTTATTTGCTTTCACACAATGTTTATTCCATTCTCGCAACAATTTTGCATTCGTTATTTGATCATTTTCGCTTGCCTCTTGCATAATTTTTTTCATGTAGTCATATGTTTTATCGAAGTGGTTAATCCAACATTGGTCTTTCTTAAAACACGTTTGGCACGTTTTAGCAGCTACATCACTTAAAAAGTAATCAATTTCACGTTCTTCCTCCTCTTCGTGCGTAAGTACACCATAGGAAGAGAAGCTTTTTGATAACGCTTGAAACACATGAGAAAATTGTTCCACTCGCTGAGCGGTAACATCGCGGATTTTTCGCACATATTGTTGTTGCTCATTCGTATGTTCAATCGTCCCTGGCACATATTTCGCCATTTTACTCGTCAACGATTGTGGAGTCATCAAAAAAAGTAAAACGGCTAATAGCGACTCCACGATATTCGGGACAATGTCTGCGATCCCTTGACTATAAAGGGCAATTAACAATGTTGCGACAACAAGACCAAGAGAAACACCTAGCTTTTTCCCTTCCTTCAAAAGCCCTCCAAGCAACCCAGCAAAAGCAAGCAAGCTCATTTGATATAAATTTGAGACGCTCGCTAAGCTTAAAATAAGTCCTGTAACAACGCCGACTGTTGAACCAACGGTAGCGCCGGCTACAAAAGCAAACAACAACAATAAATAGCGCGATGCAACATGTTCTAACGAAAGATCATAAATTGACCAACCAACCATTCCCGTCAGCATAGAAGAAATAAGAATGACGAAAGAAATGACTTCTTCTGGTTTTAACGTTTGCTTATATTTTTGATGATCAAACAATGGCACGCTTTGTAAAAAAATGAGCGTTAAAATTGAGCCAAGTCCCGCTTCAATAAGCATCGTCATTCCCTCGTATATCGTCCATTCATGCCCCCACGTATAAATCATGCCTGTTTTCGCAAAAATGGAGGCAAAAAACACGACAACGGGCAATCTTTTCGGCAGAGCATCAATCCAGAAAAATAGACGATAAAAGATGAGAAACATCAAGATCGAAGCAACGATAAATAAAGAAGTGTAAAAAGAGACGGTCAACGATCCTGCGAATAAAGCAATAAATACAAAACCTAACTTATCGCGTCGAAGTAAATAAATTGCTGCAAAAAAAGGCAAAGCAAACGGTGTCATCTTTGTTAAAATGAGAGCTCGTCCAAGCAAAAAACCGATAACTAGAAATAAAAACCCTTGTTGAAATAATAAATGACTGAATCGAACTGTAAACCGCTGAAGCCATTGTGACGCCGTCGTTTTCGTCCCACTTAAAGGTACTTCCGCCATTTGATTGATTAACTTCCGTTCCACTCGCTCCATGTTCATCCTCTCCCCTTCTCCATATATCAGTCTATTACTTCGTATTATACAGACTGAATTATCAAAATTTTGTCAAAAAAAGAAGATGAATCACATAAATTTTTCGACGGAATATCACAAAAAACGGCTTATATAAACAAAAAGACACCAATTTCGTGACGAAATTGGTGTCTTTTTGATGACCCGTACGGGATTCGAACCCGTGTTACCGCCGTGAAAGGGCGGTGTCTTAACCACTTGACCAACGGGCCATTATGCAATTTGGTAGCGGCGGAGGGAATCGAACCCCCGACCTCACGGGTATGAACCGTACGCTCTAGCCAGCTGAGCTACGCCGCCATGCAACGACATTTGTAATTTTACTATGTTCCTCCGATAAAGTCAATAGTTTTTTCATAAAATCCAAACGAAAAAGCATCCACTTACGAAATGGATGCTTATATAAACTGCCTCATGTCCCATTCGGCAGCAAGTTAACCACGTCGAGCACCACGACCTCCTCGTTTCGATTCGGTATGGCGTTTAAGGGATGCTAAACGATCTTCACTTTCTTTTAAGAAACGGCTAATTTTCTGCTCAAAGCTTTCTTTTGAAGCGCGATCGTTTCCTTTGTTGCGCGGACGTGAAGCTTGTTCCTTTGCCTTTTTGATCGATAAGCCAATTTTCCCATCCTTCTCAACATTAATAACACGAACTTCGACAACATCGCCTACTTTGAGATGTTCATTAATGTCTTTTACGTAGCTGTCAGCTACTTCACTAATGTGCACTAAGCCTGTCGCGCCTTCTGGTAACTCAACAAACGCTCCGAATTTTGTAATGCCCGTTACTTTTCCCTGTAACTTGCTGCCTACTTCAATTGACATAAAAAAAGTGCTCCTCCTTAAAATCTGAAAAATCGTTTCTTTCATTATACATAATGAAAAAAACAAGTGTCAATAAGCCTTCTGCCTATCTTACTTACTCATCCGGAGTGATAAAAATAATTTCTCCCTCTTTCGACAAAAAATATTGCTTTCGAGCCAATTCAGCAATATATTGATCATCGTTTAATTTTTTGATTTCCTCTTTCAATCTTTGTTCGTCTTGTTGCAACGTGCGTAACTTTTCTTCTAACTGTTCTTTCGTTTTTAATTGCTCATCAATCGCAGAAGATTGTGCCGCCATCGTATATAAAAATAGCGAAGAAGCAGCTAACGCCATCGTTGCCACAATGCTAAAACGAACCACCTTCTTTTTACGACGTCGCGCCTTCTTATGTTCTTGTTTTTCTTGTTGAATGACATACGATGTTTGTATTTTTTTCACTTTACTTCTTTGTGGGGCGCCCATGTTTTTCACCGCTCCTTCTTCACTACCCTTTTTTTCTAAACATATTCGCTATTTTTGCAAGAAACCCTTTCCCGATATGAAAAATGCGACCAACCGTTGCTTGAAAACGAAGTGGAGTTTTTCGCCAAACAAAGCGTCCGATCCATGCAACTGGTTGCAATAAAAATCGTATACATCCATACATTACTTTATATAAAATTTTACCAACTAAGAAAACGAAATGACAAGTAGTGATGAATAAAAAAACAAAAAAACGGTAAAGAAGTCGGAGCGGAAGTATGACAGCATAATGAAACATTCGGATGATTAGACGATATAACATTACAAAAGCGCGAATAATTTTTTGCAATAAACGAACGTACATACGTTGAAATAAAGCTTGATAGGCAGCATATCCGCATAATATGGCCAAAAAAATATACAAACGAACTTGCCCGTTGTTAATAACCAATAATGTGTAAAAGACATATAGCGCTTGCGTGACCCAAAAAAGAATGTCTGCAACCCATACGATAAGTCGATGACGCTTGGAACGATTGAATATGTGTGCATATGTGTCAAAAGATGCCCCAATGATCATTCCGATTCCGATCATCGCAAGCAAAGTCGTAAATTGCACGTGCAAACTCATTTAAACAACTTGCTAAAGAACCCTTTAGCCTTCTCCGTGTGATGCTCGTCTAAATAAATGATTTCGAAAATTTTACCTTTAATCGAGACAATTCCTTTATCTACATCTAAGTTTTTCATTTGTAAATTTTGTCCTTTCACAGACAAAAACCCCATAACCGTTTCCAGTAAAAATTCTTCATTATCAAAACTTTCTACTTGTTTTACACCGGTAATTTCTAACGTGCGCCGACTGCGCATAACAATGTCATGTTCTTGAATCGGACCTTTATTTCCAATGTTTTGTGTCATCAACGTCTCCCCCTCACAACGATCGTTTGTACAAGTGTATGAGGGGGGAAAATAGTTTAGAACAAGCTATTCCACTCGCTCTTCTTTCACAATTTCATATAACGCACTCGCATCTTCTTTTTTCGCATGTTCTTGTAATTCGACTACTTTCACTGTCACATGTTTTTGACCAAATTGAATCATAATTTCATCGCCTATTTTTACGGTTGAACTCGCTTTCGCTTGTTGGCCATTAATCGATACACGTCCTTGATCAGCCACTTCTTTTGCTAACGTTCTTCTTTTAATGAGCCGTGAAACTTTTAAAAACTTATCGAGTCGCATATTATAGCCCCTCCCTTTTCGCTTCTTCCCATATTTCATCTAATTGCTCTAAAGAATACGCACGCCAAGCTTTCCCTTGTTGTTTTACTTTTTGTTCAATGTATTGAAAACGATGGTAAAATTTTTCGTTCGCCATGGCTAACGCCTCTTCAGGATTGACTTTATAATATCGACATACGTTAATAAGCGCAAATAGTAAATCTCCAAACTCTTCTTTTAGTTTTTGTTCATCCATACGACCGGCTTCTTGCTGCACCTCATTCATTTCTTCTTCAACTTTACGCCACATCGGCTCTACGTCCGACCAGTCAAATCCAACTTTTGCTGCTCTTTTTTGATATTCATATGCGCGAAGCGTACTCGGTAACGCTTTGGCAACATCGTCAAGTAATGAATGAAGTACGTTTTCTTTTTCCGCCTGTTTGATTGCTTCCCAGTTGCGTACAACCTGTTCCGCATGCTCAACATGAACGTCTCCGAATACATGCGGATGGCGCCGAATCATTTTTTCTGTAATGGCCCGAATGACATCATCAATCGAAAACATTCCTTCATCTTCACCAATTTGAGCATGAAGCATAACTTGCAATAATACATCGCCAAGCTCTTCAATTATATTTTCATCATCTTGCCGATCAATCGCATCAAGAAGCTCATACGTCTCTTCAAGCAAATACTTCTTCAGCGACTCGTGCGTCTGTTTCCGATCCCATGGGCAACCGTTAGGCCCACGCAACGTCGCAATCACACGGCGTAAAGTAGTAAAATCGTGATATAATAGCTCGTCATTTTCTACTTTTGGTACGTAAACGCTCGTTAAATTGCTCACCGTTATGACCCGATCTAGCTCATATAGCGGAACTTTTTCGATGCGTTGTTGTTTACTTCCTGCTGCATAAACGATAAAAATAGGATAATCATGTGGTAATTTTTCCAATAAAGCTAGTTTCACATCGGATGCAATGAACGAGTCATATACTTGACAAAAAATAATATGATTCCGCAACTGAATTTCGTCCGGTTGAAATAAGGTAGCATCAATCAATTGAAAACCTTCGATTGGATCGAGCTCAACGGCAGTAAATAACGCATCAAGAAAACTTTGTCCCCCTTCTACACGAACAGAAATGTGATCTTTTTTTTCGAGCAATAGCTTTACTGTACGCTCAGCAACAAGTGGATGGCCTGGAACAGCGTATACAACGTCCCCTTTTTTCACTTCTGCACATAAATGTTCAACAATATGTTCGTATACTTGTTCAAACTGATCATATTTTTCGTATATGTCGTCAAACGATTGAATGTGTATCCCTTCTGCTTCCAACTGTGCGACAACAGGATGATCTTTCGTTCGTAAAAAGAGGCGATTCGCCTGTTTTAACGTACGGTACACACCGAAAGACAACTGATCGATGTCTCCTGCCCCAAGACCGACAATTGTAATTGTACCCATGACTATCCAGCCTTTCTTTGCTTTATTTTTATTAAATAACGTCCAAACGGAAAAGCTAACAAGTCTTTTTCCGCCAAAACCTCTTTTTTAACGATCATTATAATATAAACAAACGCCCCAATAAAAACACCAATGATCGCTTGAAGCGATGAAAACAGACGTCCATGATGAATTGGTAACTCGTTTATCAATATGATATATCCAACTAAAATGATCGCCATCATCGCTGCGGCTTTTATCGTTTGAATGATTATAGAGAGCGAAAGCAAAGGACGAGACATTCGTTTTTGCACATAAAAAAAGGCGATAGCGCACATGACGACATAGGCAATGAGTGTCGCTACAGCTGCCCCTACTGTATGCCATAAAGGAACGAGCAACACATTCAACCCCCATTTTGCTATCATGCCGACACAAACGAGGAAAATTGGGCGAAATACATCCCCAAGCCCCTGCAAAATAGCAATAGATGTTAATGTTAAAGAAGTAAAAAGAATAGAAACAGCTAAAATCGTCAACTCCATCGCACCAACATGATCCTTAAACAACATGATATTCGCTTGTTTTAATATGCAAACTAAACCAACGACTGCCCCCATTCCAATGATAAACGCTACGCGAACAGCTGTATATATTTCGTTGCGTTCTGTTTGTTCATGCGATAACATCGGCACAAGCGCTAATGAAAAAGAAGTAGCTACTACTGTCCCAAGCTGAATAAACGGTTGACCACGGTCATAAATTCCCTTTGCTGTTTTAGCTAGTTCATGCAATCCTGCTTGTTGTAATAAAGGGAGAAGGGTAAATGAATCAACAAGTTGTATTAAAACAAGAAGCATGTTAGCTAAACAAATCGTTACGCCATGAACGGCTAAAAATAAAAGCACTTTTCTTTTTTCTTTTGTTGGAATCCATGGCTCGGTATGAACATTCGTCCGCTTTCGCAACATATATGCGACGAGTACTGCAACGGCTGCAAAACTTCCCATAAGTGAACCAATCATCGCACCAGCTCCTGCCTCATAAACGGTAAATCCGCGATGAAGCAAAAAAGAAGAAAGAAATAAAATCGCTCCGACACGTACAAGTTGTTCAACTACTTGCGAAACAGCGGTCGGATTCATCTCTCCTCCCCCTTGAAAATATCCGCGAGAAACGGAAGTAAACGGAAGAAGCAAAAAAGCAAACGAAACGGCGCGAATCAACAGAGCTAGTTGATGATCTCCCATGAGCGCCGCGAGTGACGAAGCGCCAAAATAAAGAACGGAAAACATGACGATACTAAGGCATGATAAAAAATAAAAAGAAAGCCGAACAACAGCAAACTTATATGTTGATTGTTTATTTTCGGCAATAAGTTTTGAGATCGCAACCGGATAACCATACGTTGACAAAGCGAGGAAAATACCGTAAAAAGGATAAACTTGTTGATAAATATAAAATCCGACATCGCCTACAATATTTTGATACGGAATTCGGTAAAAAGCGCTTAATATTTTTGTAAATAAGGCGGCGACCGTCAACACAAACGCACCGCGCAACCAGTCTTTTTTTTCCATACACTTCACCTTTTTTTACTATTACATACATCAAAAAAAGGTAGCGAGATGCTACCTTTATTGTTCCATTTGTCGAGCAAGGAAGCTCGCCGCAGTTTCCGCTGCTTTATGTTCCACTTCGCCAAGCGTTTTATCTTTCGAGAAAATAATGACTGCCCCGATTGGATCTCCTCCAGCAATAATCGGTGCAATCACGTATGATTGCATATGTTCTTCATGACCTTGCGTGAATGATACATTTTTTTCTTCCGTATGCAAAATCGATTGACGATCTTCCATCACCTTTTCAACAAGTTCGCTTACGCTCTTGTTTAAATACTCCTTTTTCGATCCGCCTGCTACTGCAATAAATACATCGCGATCACAAATGAGCACAGGTTGTTCTAAACTGTCGAAAAGAGCTTCAGCGTACTCTTTTGCAAAGTCACCTAATTCACTAATTGGTGAATACTTTTTTAAAATGACCTCACCATCGCGGTCAACAAATATTTCAAGTGGGTCTCCTTCGCGAATACGAAGTGTTCTGCGAATTTCTTTTGGAATTACTACTCGTCCTAAATCATCGATTCGTCGAACAATACCTGTTGCTTTCATCTATCGATGCCTCGCTTTCATCTAGTGATTAAAAATGGCACTGGTGAAACAGTTGAATAATTCACCATTGTTGTGATTAGTATCCGTCACAAACAAAGTTATATACACAAAGGAGGGGGATTTTTTTTTTTAAAAGTGAAAATCCCCCATCTTCATCATTGCCATTTACTTATAAACAATAAACATGAACAATCAATTATTTTTTAGCATATTTTAACCCTTTTAGCAACTCATAAATGATCATTAACCACTGTTGCGGCTTCATTCCTTTTACATGAACGACAATTTTAAAGCGATCTCCATCCATGCCGAAACCAACATCCCTGCCATACGGTTCACCGAGCTTAAACAATTTGCTAACATCAATTTGCTTTGTCGTTTCTTGTGAGAATAAAATGGTGACTTCTTGCTTCGTTTGCTTAATGGATTCAATGAGATGCTGTTTCGCATATATTTTCATTTCGGCAATTTGGAATAAATAAGCCACTTCGTCTGGATAATCACCGAAGCGATCCAACATTTCTTCTCGTAATTGCTCGAGTTCTTCTAACGAATCAAGTCCGCGGAATCGCTTATACATCTCGATTTTTTGTTGTTCATTGGCAATATAATATTCAGGGATGTACGCATCGACTTCTAAATCAATTTCCACTTCAAACGGTTTTTCTTGTTTCGTTCCTCGTTTTTCTTCAATCGCTTCTTTCAACATTTGAGAATAAAGCTCAAAGCCGACGGAATCAATAAAACCGTGTTGTTGTGCCCCTAATAAGTTGCCAGCTCCTCGGATAGATAAATCACGCATCGCAATTTTGAAGCCAGATCCAAGCTCGGTAAACTCTTTAATGGCTTGCAATCGTTTTTCTGCTATTTCATTTAGCACCTTATCTTTTCGGTACGTAAAATACGCATACGCAATGCGATTGGAACGTCCTAC
The DNA here is from genome assembly GCF_013096965.1 of Anoxybacillus sp. CHMUD. Lineage (NCBI taxonomy): Bacteria > Bacillati > Bacillota > Bacilli > Caryophanales > Anoxybacillaceae > Anoxybacillus > Anoxybacillus sp. CHMUD. The sequence goes on along the minus strand of NZ_SDLG01000018.1, from coordinate 24,546 downwards.
GCGCCCGCGCAATTGATATAGTTGTGAAAGACCCATCTTATCCGCATCATAAACGATTAACGTATTCACATTTGGAATGTCAACACCTGTTTCGATGATCGTCGTACTCACTAGTACATCATATTGACCTTCTAAAAACGCAAGCATGACCGCTTCAAGTTCATGTTCGGACATTCTTCCGTGTGCATATGTCACGCGAGCATCAGGTACGAGCGCCGAAATTTCTTCTGCCTTTCGATCAATATCTTCAACGCGATTATAAAGAAAAAACACTTGTCCTCCGCGCGCCATTTCGCGTTCAATCGCCTCTCGCACAATGATTGGGCTGTATTCCATCACATACGTTTGTACAGGGAAACGATTTTCCGGAGGTGTTTCGATGACGGACAAATCGCGGACACCGATAAGCGACATATGTAACGTGCGCGGGATCGGTGTAGCGGTTAACGTTAATACATCGATATTTGTTTTTAGTTGTTTAATTTTTTCTTTATGAGCAACACCGAACCGTTGCTCCTCGTCAATAATTAATAAACCTAGATCTTTAAACGATACGTCTTTTGATAAAAGCCGATGTGTTCCAATAACCATATCAATCGTACCGTCTTTTAAGCCTTGGATTGTTTCGGTTTGTTGCTTTTTCGTGCGAAAACGACTCAATAAACCGACGTTAATCGGATACCCTTGGAAACGTTCACGAACTGTTTCGTAATGTTGTTGCGCTAAAATCGTCGTCGGTACGAGAAAGGCAACTTGTTTTCCGTCCATGATCGCTTTAAAAGCGGCCCGCAACGCTACTTCTGTCTTTCCGTAACCAACATCCCCACATAGCAATCGATCCATCGGCCGTTCGCTTTCCATATCGCGTTTAATTTCACGAATGGAACGAAGCTGATCTTCCGTCTCTTGATATGGGAACGCCGCTTCAAATTCCCTTTGCATCTCGTTATCCGGTGAAAAAGCGTACCCTTTGCTCGCTTCGCGCTCTGCATATAATTTCATCAAGTCCTCGGCAATATCTTGAACAGAAGACTCTACTTTCTTCTTTACTTTCTTCCACTCTGTTCCACCTAATTTATAAATTTTCGGCTCTTTTCCTTCTGAACCGACATATTTTTGGACGAGATCCATTTGATCAACAGGAACGTATAACGTATCATTCCCTTGATATTGAATATGAATGTAATCTTTATGAACACCGTTAATTTCTAACGTTTCGATCCCTAAATATTTTCCGATTCCATGGTTGACGTGGACGACATAGTCCCCGACTTTTAAATCTGTATAACTTTTAATCCGTTCCGCGTTCGACAATTTTTGGCGTCGCACAGGACGTTTCATTCGCTTTTTAAATAGCTCTTCTTCTGTAATGACGGCGAGTTTTTGCATCGGCAATTCAAAACCTGCAACTAACCCAGACGGGACAATTTGACATTTCCCATGCAATAATGCATCATCTTTCCCGATTTGGACAGCATCAATCTCATAATCTTCTAACGTTTGTTTCAGTTTTTTCGCTCGCTCTTCATTTCCTGCTAACAAAACGACAGCATAATTCCCCTTTTGCCACCGCTCAACTTCTCCCTTTAACAACTGCATTTGACTATAAAACACTTGCATTTGCTTACAAGATACATTAACAATGTTTTGAGGATGCGTGTATGGAATATGACGTAAAAATAAAGACAAGTAAATCGTTGATCTCGTCCGTTTTTGCAATACTTCTGGAAACGAATGAGAAATCGAGACACTTTGCACAATTTTTCCTTCTTCTAATAAGTTTGTGTACCATTCTGCTTCTTCCTGTTCCAGTTTTTCTGCTACTTCTTGAATACGACTCATTTCATCGATGATGACGACACCGTGCTCTGGAATGTAATCTAGCAAACTTGCAGCAGAAGGATAGAAAAGCGAGAAATATTTGTACATTTCTTCGATTGATTTTCCGTTTTTCAACTGCTCCAATTCAAATGATACATGTTCATATAAACGATTTTTCGTTTTTTCATCATGAATATGTTGCAACGTATCATGAAGTTGTGCTTCTAGCCGTTGAATCGCTTCGTTTATATGTTGTTGTTCAATGATCAATTCCGTTGCCGGTCCAATTAACACCTCATCTATCTCAGCCACCGAACGTTGATCATCGACTGAAAACGTCCGAATTGACTCGATCTCCACGTCGAATAGCTCAATACGATAAGGAAGCTCAGCTGTAAGCGGATAAATATCAATAATACCTCCTCGGACGCTAAATTCCCCCGGAGTTGAAACAACAGACACACGTTCATATCCCATCGCAATAAATTGCTTCAAACAATGTTCCACATCCATTTGCTCACCGACGCGAAAATGAAGTTGATAACGTTGCCATACATCTTTCGGTGGCAATAGTCGTCGAAGTGCAGCAATGGGAGCGATAACAATTCCTTTTTTCCGTTCACACCAATAGTTTAACACTTCTAATCGTTGTGCTCGCAATTCCGGACTAGCTACAGCTAGTTCAGCGGCAATCAGTTCATTAACGGGATAAAGAAACACTTCTTCCTCATCAATTAATTGAATGAGATCATCATATATTTTTTGCGCTTGAAATAAATTGTGCGTCACAATGCATAAAGGTCGCTCAGTATCCTCATATAAAGAAGAAATGAAAACAGAACGGGCAGAGCCAGACAAACCGGTCACAAGCTGTTCCTTTAAGCCATTGCGAACCCCTTCTGCAACCGATTGCATGTCCGCGTGATGAATAAAATATTGTCGTAATCCGCGCAAAAAAAACCCCTCCTCTCCAAACATAAATACAAAAACGCTTTGGGTAACCCAAAGCCAATCATTGAATAAATTTTTCATATTGGTGAAGATCAGGATTTCGATCCAACGCCTCCTGGCAATCTTCGCAAATCGCCTTGACACAAATTTCCCCTGTCGGAAGATATTGAATCATATCTAACCTTTCTTCTTCTGTTAATCGATGAAACCCCAATTGCTCACTCTCTAACTCAAGTGCATCAATCGTCCCGATTTTTACGCCACAATGGCGACAATAGTAATGCAATGCCATATGTGTCCCTCCCAAATGGTTGTTTTAATCGAATACATTTTGAACCATTTAGTCGGGAATTATTCATTACTTATTAAATTCGTTCATCACTTGCGCAAATGAAATTTTCAACGATCGTTCACATGCATCCGCCGCCTTTTGAATGGCTTGCTCGATTTGTATTTTCTCTTCCGCTGTCCACCGACCTAATACGTAGTCACTCACTCTCATTCCGTTTTTCGGCCGATCAATGCCGATGCGAATGCGTTTAAATTGCTCTGTTTTCAAATGATGAATAAGCGATTTCATTCCGTTATGACCGCCAGCGCTTCCCTTTGGACGCAAGCGGACCGTTCCGGTTGACAAATCTAGGTCGTCGTAAATGACAATGAGATCGTCGACATCAATATTATAGTAGTCCATCAATGGTCGAACGCATTCACCCGATAAGTTCATATATGTAAGCGGTTTGCATAATATGACTTTTTCACCTGAAATGATGCCACTTGCAAATATACCTTGGAACTTCGTTTGATTGAACGTAAATCCCCAGCGACGAGCAAGCTCATCGATCACCATAAACCCTACATTATGCCTCGTTTGTTCATATTCTTTTCCAGGATTCCCTAAACCAACAAACAGCTTTACCATTTCCCTGCTCCTTCTCTCCATACCGCAAAAGACGTAACCAATGATGGCTACGTCCGTCACGGTGTTGTTTCGCGTCCTTCTTCCGATTCTGGTCTCCCCGGTTCTTGTTCTTCACCGCTATGAATTTCTTCTTCTTGTTTTGGTGGCAAAATCGAAGCGATCACTTCTGTTGGATCGTGATTGATTTCATAAGCACCGTTTGTTTGAATATGTGAAACTGTAATAACATCGCCTACTTGCAAATTCGTTATGTCGACATCAATGGATGGAGGGATGTTTGACGGCAACGCCCGAATGGACAACTGATGCATTGCTTGTTGCAATACACCCCCATCTTTCACGCCAGCTGCTTCACCAACGAGATGAATCGGAACGTGAACATCTATTTCCTTCTTTGCATCAACAGCTAAAAAGTCAATATGAATAATATCATGGCGAATCGGGTGTTTTTGCATATCGCGAACGATGATACGAATATGATGGTCGTTCATCTTTGCGTCTAAAAGACCTGTACCCCCTGTAGCCCGCAACTGCTTTAAAAACTCAGCCGCATCAACAAAAACTGATTGGCTATTCATCGTTTTCCCGTACAACACAGCCGGGATGTGACCTTGTTTCCGCATTTGTTTGACGTAAGAACGTCGATGATCTGTACGCAATTGAAGTTGTAACAATGAAATCACCTTCCTATTTTAGCATCGCTCATAGCTTCCCCTAAAACAGGAAGGTCTAAACGTCATTAGTCAAACAACGCGCTAATCGACTGCTCTTCGTGTACGCGAATAATTGCTTCACCAATCAGAGGAGCAACAGATAGTTCGACAATTTTATTCATTTTCTTTTCATCAGGAATCGCAATTGTATTCGTAACAACAAGCTCTTTAATTTTCGAATTTTGAATTCGTTCAATCGCTGGACCTGATAAAACTGGGTGCGTACAACATGCATACACTTCTTTTGCCCCATGCTCAGCTAACGCATTTGCCGCTAAAGTAATTGTTCCAGCTGTATCAATAATATCGTCCACTAAAATCGTCGTTTTTCCTTGTACATTACCAATAATGTTCATCACTTCTGCTACATTTGGTTTCGGACGACGCTTGTCAATGATCGCAATTGGTGCTTTTAAACGATCTGCCATTTTCCGCGCACGCGTCACGCCACCGTGGTCCGGAGAAACGATGACAATATCATCAAGTTGCTTTTCTTTAAAGTAATCCGCTAAAATCGGAACCCCCATGAGATGATCGATTGGAATATCAAAAAATCCTTGAATTTGCGGCGCATGCAAATCAAGTGTAATAACGCGGGAAGCACCGGCAGTTTCCAATAAATTCGCAACTAATTTCGCTGTAATCGGCTCACGAGAACGTGCTTTGCGATCTTGACGAGCATATCCGTAGTACGGCATAACAATGTTAATTGTTTTTGCAGACGCTCGCTTTAATGCGTCAATCATAATAAGTAACTCCATTAAATGTTCATTCACGGGCGCGCTCGTTGATTGAATAACATAAACGTCGCATCCACGAATACTTTCCTCAATGTTAATTTGAATTTCTCCATCGCTAAAACGAGAAACGGAACACTTTCCTAATTCAACACCAATCACTTTTGCGATTTCTTGGGCTAAGATTGGATTAGAGTTTAACGAAAATAACTTTAAATTAGAATTTAAATACTGAGACATGGGTCAATGAACCTCCATTAGGATTTTTTCTTCGCTTGTAGACGTTCAACATAATTTTCTTTATTTGTTTGCCGAGCACGTGCGATAGCTAAAGCCTCACTAGGCACATCATCGGTAATCGTGGAACCAGCCGCTACATACGCTCCACTTCCGACCGTAACAGGAGCAATTAAGTTCGAATTACAACCAATAAACGCACCATCTTCAATTTTTGTCACGTATTTATTGGCACCGTCATAATTTACTGTAATGGTTCCGCAACCAATATTGACATGTGCGCCTACTTCAGCGTCCCCAATATAACTTAAGTGCGATGCTTTACTGCCGTCTCCAAACGTCGCTTTTTTGATTTCGACGAAGTTTCCGATTCTCACATCATCACCAATTTTACATAGCGGACGAATATGCGCAAATGGACCAATGGTTACGTCTGATCCTATTTCACTATCATGTACAACCGAATGACGAATCGATGTGTCGTTGCCAATACGGCTATTTTTCACTTCACTATTCGGTCCGATGATACAGTTTTCACCGATCACCGTATGTCCCTCAATCCATGTCCCGGGATAGATGACGGTATCCTGTCCAATGTGCACATCTGGTCCTATATACGTATGATCAGGATCGATGATTGTCACACCATTTGCCATATGTTTACGATGAATGCGTGCACGCATAATTTTTTCTGCTTGTGCAAGCGCAATGCGGTCATTTACACCTAACGTTTCTTCAAACACCGGTGTTTCATATGCTGAAATGATTTCGCCTTGTTTTTTCAAAATTTCGATGACATCTGGTAAATAATATTCACCTTGTGCATTGTCGTTTGACACTTTCGTAAGCGCTTCAAATAATGCACGATTATCGAAACAATACGTCCCTGTATTAATTTCTCGAATGTTCCGTTCTTCTTCGGTTGCGTCTTTATGTTCTACAATTTTTTCGACATGTCCATCTTTATTTCGGACAATGCGACCGTATCCTGTTGGATCTTCTGCAAGGGCGGTTAAAATCGTTGCTTTCGCTTTTGTTTGTAAATGATGTTGTAAAAGCGCTTCCATCGTTTCTGAGGTGATCAATGGCGTATCTCCACAAACAACGAGAGTCACACCATCTTTATCAGCTAAATGAGGTGCTGCTTGCAAAACAGCATGTGCCGTCCCAAGCTGTTGTTCTTGAATGACGTACTCACTTTGACTGCCGAGTTGTTCTTTTACTCGTTCTGCTCCAAAACCAACAACTGTAATTAGTCGATCTACATGTAACATAGAAATTGCATCCACTACATGTTGTACCATCGGCTTTCCACAGACAGGGTGCAACACTTTATACAGCTTTGAACGCATGCGCGTCCCCTGTCCAGCCGCTAAAATGATCGCATATCGTCTCATCGTAAGGCCTCCATACCTCTCTTTATCCATATTGAATATATATCAATTATGTATGTATTTCAAGGAAACATTGTCATCTACCAAAAAAATTCATCATTTTCACTATATGTTCTTTATCAATGAGATAAATGCATTTTTCATATGAAAAGGACCCTTCTTCTCGAGAGGGTCCTCTTTCTTATGATTACGAAGCACCTGCTTCTTCAAGCTCTTTTTCCAACTCACCAGCACGGTGATATTCAGCTAAAACAGCCTCCTGGATTTTCCCGCGGGTTGTTGAGTTAATTGGATGAGCAATATCACGGAATTCCCCGTCAGGAGTACGCTTGCTTGGCATAGCGACAAACAAGCCGTTATTGCCTTCAATGACACGAATATCATGAACAACAAATTCATGATCCAACGTGATCGAGGCAATCGCTCTCATACGTCCTTCGGTATTCACGCGGCGTAATCTCACGTCAGTTACTTCCATTCTGTTCACCACCTTTTCCCTATATAAGAACTTAATTGAATTTATTCCACGTCGTTTTTTATTTTCCTGCTAACTTTAAAAAATTTTTTTACGATTGTTTAACAAGGGCAACGACTTCAATTTCAATTAACGCATCTTTTGGCAAACGAGCCACTTCAACAGCGGAACGCGCTGGTTTATGATCGCGGAAATATTGGCCGTATACTTCATTCATCGCCGCAAAATCGTTCATGTCTTTTAAAAACACCGTTGTTTTTACAACAGTTTCTAAAGACGCTCCTGCCGCTTCAAGCACCGCTTGCAAATTTTTGAATACTTGATGCGTTTGTGCTTGAATATCCCCTTGCACCATTTCTCCTTCAGGAGTTAAAGCAATTTGTCCAGAACTGTAAAACATGTTGTTGACGATAATGCCTTGTGAATATGGTCCAATGGCTTGTGGAGCTTGGTTTGTGTGTACAACTTTCATCATCTTTGGCGAGGAGACCCCGACTTCTAAGCGAGAGCGAAAGTCGGGGAGGAATCGCCCTTCCTCCTTTCTTTTGTATATGATAGAATAAGAATGTGGAGAAAACCGTTGAATCAAGGCACTCCAATCCCCGTTACTCGATGTAGGGAGTTGGTTGCAGGAAACGTTGCAACCGTAAAACATCGAGCGTACATCCGTCTGTTGTGCGTGGAAGTCAAGTACTGCCTACAGACATGCCGAGCCACTCGGTAGCGATATAGGCATGACCTATGTCGTTGGGTAGTCGTCAACCTGCCCCTGATGCAACCCCAAGTCAAGGAAGGAGGACGAAGTCCGTTCGCACTTCTGGGGAGTTGCAAGCCCCCGCTTCAAGCGTTAGCTAAGTGGGGGTAGTTGACGTCTCTTCCTCCTGCATGTAAAAATCATTTTACTTATTTGACAAAATGAAAGTAGTTTCCTTCTTCTACGGTAATTTGTTTTTCTTTTACATTAACAGATGTGAGTTTCACAAGGGAAACATATTCATCAACGAGTCGTTCTTCTGCTTCTTCCGACTCGACAAGCACACCAATCCCAACAACGTTTGCACGGAATTCTGCAAGCAAACTAATCATGCCGTTGATTGTTCCGCCCGCTTTCATAAAATCATCGATAATTAAGACATTCGCTCCTTCCGTTAAACTTCGCTTCGATAGCACCATCGTTTGAATACGTTTTGAAGAGCCTGATACGTAATTGATGCTGACCATCGAACCTTCTGTCACTTTGCTGTCGCGGCGAATAATGACGACAGGTACATTTAAAAAGCTTGCAACAGCGTAGGCTAAAGGAATTCCTTTTGTTGCAACTGTCACAACAAAATCAATATGTTCATGGGCAAACGCAGAAGCATATAAGCGACCAATTTGGTTGACGATACGTGTATCGCCAAGCAAATCTGTCATATACAAATAGCCCCCTGGCAATAGCCGATCGGGATCCGCCAAGCTTGTACATAGTTGCTGAATAAATTGTTTCGCTTCCGTTTCTGACATTTTCGGTACGTATTGCACCCCACCGGCCGCCCCAGGAAGCGTACGCAACAAACCGATTCCTTGCTGTTCAAACGTTTGCTTAATAATAGCCAAATCTTCGCTAATCGACGATTTCGCTGATCCGTATCGTTCCGCAAAAAAAGTAAGCGGAACAAGCTGGTGTGGATGATAAAGCAAATAGTGTGTCATATCGACAAGCCGACTACTTCGCCTTAATTTCATACAATAACTCCTCCTTTATTGTTCATGTCTTTCTCCAATTAATCGAACAGCATATACGTGTTCGCAAAAACCGCGCAAACCATTATATACACGTTGTAAACGTGAATCGTGTTGAACGAGGCCAAACACGGTCGGTCCACTTCCGCTCATTAATGAGACATCTGCACCAAAACGTCTCATTTGTTCCTTAATTTGCGCGACTTCAGGATACATGTTTAGCGTGACACTTTCTAATACGTTTCCAGCGAGCGCACAAATTTTTTCATAATCTTTTTCTCTAATCGCAGCAACCATTCCATCTACGTTTGGATGATCGACGGATTGCAAGTTTAAATTCCGATACACATCCGCAGTTGACACACCGATCGTTGGCTTCGCTAAAATGACCCAACTTGGTGGAGGAGCAGGAATATGCTCAATTTTCTCTCCCCGTCCCGTTGCGATCGCTGTTCCTCCATATACGCAAAACGGAACGTCCGAGCCAATCTCCGCCCCAATTTCAGCAAGTTCGTCTAAACTCAACCCTAACCCCCACAGCTTATTTAATCCTCGCAACGTTGCAGCGGCATCGCTGCTTCCACCTGCAAGACCCGCCGCAACGGGAATATACTTCGTAATAGAAATCGCTACCCCTCGACGAACACCCACTTTCTCCTTCAACAATTTAGCAGCTTGATATGCTAAATTGCGTTCATCATCCGGCACGAAGCGATTGTGCGAAATAATTTGGATCGTATCGCTATACAAATCCATTAACTCGACACGATCAGCTAAATCAATCGTCGTCATCACCATTTTTACTTCATGGTAGCCGTCTGGGCGCTTATGTAATACGTCGAGTGATAAATTAATTTTCGCTGGTGCTTTCACTAACAACCTCAAACTGTTCACCTACTTTTCCGACTTCAAACTCCTATCGACATTTTACCACAAAAAATAGTGAACAAATACGGACCTTTTCAATGGCCACAAAAAAAGAGACCACCGATATTGGTCGCCTCCTTAGCCGTCATGAATGTGAGCTGCTCATCGCTACTTGTTCGTCATCTAAAAATGTAAGTTGTACTGTTTCCGTCAACACGTCTGCATAACTATATGATACACGTTCAAAAGCGTTTTCTTCTTGATCAAGTTCAACGACAAATACGGACGGATATGTTTGCGCTAACACACCGCAACGCTCGATTGTCTTTCGACGCCCACCGTTCGCTTTTAACGTCAATCTTTTACCGAGATTCGAATCCAACACTTTTTTAATTTCCGACAATGTTTTTCCCATCGTATCCACCTCACTATTACATAGTATAACAAATGAAAAAAGATAAGTCAAAAAATAAGAATTATATCAACAAAAAATATTAAATGTCAATACTTTTGTTTTTATTATGAACAAATAAAGAAAAAATTATGTACAAAAAGTGTTAAAAAACAAAACTTGTCTTTTTACCACTACGGCAAAAAGACAAGAGATTTTTTGTTTATGTTTGCCCATCCATCGTCCGAAAAGGCATCCCTGTCCGCAAAACACCGCGCGTCTCAACACCACCGAGCCCCTTTTCCCCTGTCAATGTATTTCTTAATACGTCCCATACGTTAATGCGGTCCATAAAAGGAGTGAAACTAACGCGTGAGACAATATATACAGGATCTAGAGCATGAATATTGACGCGTGCAGGAGAGCTTGCGAAGTTCGCACCTGCTCGAATAAGCGATTCAAAATGAGATTGACACGCCCCAGCAAAAATGACAAGTTGATCGAGATTCGGAATTTTTTTGCGTGCCTGCTTCACTGTTTGGACAAAATATTTCGAATGACGATACGCCCTTAAATCATCTACCGATCCTTTCGATTTCGAATATGCATCATGTCCCGTTACAACTAAAATATCTGGACGCACTTGTTCAAGTAGTGGAATAATACGATCGGGCATATCTGTTTCATGACAATGAACACCATATACCGGGACCCCGATTCGTTCATACAGTTGCATGCATTTACGTAAATAAAGCGGGTCGCCATCTATATGAAGCACACGTCCCGGTAATTGGAAAAAATCCATTTTCACTTCATATCCGCCTGTCGCATCATATTCACTTTTTTCCCGTAGCGCCCGATAATCTTGACGCAACAATTTATAGCACTGCTCAATATGCCGCTTTTCTTCTTCTTTTCTTCTCTTTTTTTCCCGCTCGTCAATAACAACTAAATCAGAAAACGGAGCATCGGCTATAAGACGAACATCCTCCCCATATAAAATGGCTTCTTTTTCCCCTTCTTTTTCTTTTATATCAATAACCCGAAACAAAATATCACATTCATACGATTTTCGTGCAACAATATCTCCCACTTGAATCACACACACTCGCCCTTTCGTTTGTTTTGTTTGTAACATATGCGACGAAAGGATAGAACGTGTAAAAAAAAGAGGCATTAAGCCTCTTGATAAAAAATGGGATATAATTGTTCGCTTAATGTAGCGAACTCAGCAATGGCGAGCGTCTCTCCTCTACGTTTCGGATCAATACCAGCATTCGCGAGCGCATTTTCAATCTGTTCTTTTTTCTCCTTGCCGTTTGGCAATTGGTTCAGTAAATTATTTAAAATCGTTTTCCGCCGCTGTCCAAAACTCGCACGAACGACAGCAAAGAAAAAATCTTCATTCGAGACAGAAACGGCAGGTTGCTCTCGTTTCAATAAGCGAATAACGGCAGAATCGACATTTGGCTTTGGCACAAATACCGTTCTCGGCACATGCATCACCGTTTCAGCATGCGTATAATATTGCACAGCAATCGTCAAGGAGCCGTAATCTTTTGTCCCTGGTTTCGCAGCCATACGATCAGCTACCTCTTTTTGTAACATAACGACCATACCGCGAATAGGTAAACGACCAGTCAACAACTTCATAATAATTGGGGTCGTGACGTAATACGGCAAGTTGGCAACAACCATAATATCATCAACATCTGTGAACTGTTCCGCTATCACTTGTTGTACGTCTGCTTTTAATATATCTTCGTGAATGATTGATACATTCGTATATGGGGAAAGCGTATCTGCTAAAATGGGAAGAAGCCGTTGATCAATTTCAAATGCGACCACTTTTTTTGCTCGCCGCGCTAGTTGCTCCGTAAGCGCCCCGATTCCCGGTCCAATTTCAATAACACCTGTTCGTTCAGAAAGTTGGGCGAAATCAACAATGCGGTGTAAAACATTCGGCTCAATTAAAAAATTTTGACCTAAACTTTTTTTGAACGAAAAACCATACTTCTCTAAAATTTCTTTTGTACGGGTCGGTGTAGCAATATCTTTATACATGTTCTTCCTCCTGTATAACTTGCTTCATCGCTTCTATAAATTGTTCTTTTGAAATTTGAAACATTTGTAACCGTTTATGCAGCTGTTTTCCGTTTGTATAACCAATTTTTAATAATTGACCTAACCGCTCACGGCGAGCTCGTGCGAATGGACCACCGATTAATCCGGCATCGACAAGCTGTTGAAATGAAATTTCTTCTTTCGGATCAATCATTTCTTCGTACACACTTAATAGCGCTGTGCGAATCGCTTCAATCGAAGCGTGCTCAACACCGAGACCTTTTCCGTGCTTTCTCCGCGCTTCTTCACGCGTTAAAAAGGCATGTTTGCATCCCGGCACACGTTCAGCAATTGTTTTACGAATTTTTTCACCCGGATAATCCGGATCGGTAAAAATAATGACTCCGCGCTGTTGTTGAGCTAAACGAATGCGTTCGATTGTTTCATCATTAATGGCTGCACCGTTCGTTTCAATCGTATCAGCATCTACCGCCCGACGAATCGCTACGGTATCATCGCGCCCTTCAACCACGATAATTTCCTTAATTTTCATAAAATCCTCCATCTCTCATGTGTTCTTCACCCATTATAACGAAAAAAACAGAGGATCGTGAAATCCTCTGTGTTATTTTATAATCTTTATTTTCACACGTTTCGTGCCCCAGCGATATGCAGTTGATTTATCAGGGAAAAATAAATCGATTTTATATCCCTTTACATTTTTCCCTGTGTCGGCCGCAACTGCATATCCGTACCCCTCTACGTATACTTTCGTTCCGAGCGGAATAACGCGCGGATCAACAGCAATTACTTTTGCGTTTGGATTGGCACGCAAATTAATTCCCGTTGCTGTCGTTCCAGAACATCCTGTGCAATATGCTGTATACGCTGTAGCGATCACGTAAAGTTCTTCGGACACTTCCCCACTTCCACGCGAGGCTAATATTTTGGCAACTGGCTTTGTTCCAATCGCAACAATACGATTTTTGCTTGGTTTAATTGTCTCTGTTTTAATTAATTTACGCGATACTTCTTTTCCGTTTTCCAAGATGACTTCGTACTGCTTGGCGACAAGCCCTTTTTCGCCTTCGCTAATTACCTTTTGCTTGCCTTTTTCCAATTGTGCGTCTTTCTTTTTCACAACTGTATAATTTACTGGTTCTTCCACTACATCGGTGACTTTTTCAACTCGAACAATGTTTATTTTTGTGTTTGGTTGAATCATTTCATTCAATTTTGGTTGAACGCGATCCAGCTCCCGCAATGTAATGTGTTGTTTAGCTAAAAAGTCAGCGACCGTAGTCGAAGTAGACCAAACTTGTTGCTGTTTGCCGCCGTCATTTAATGTGATTGGAAATGCCTTACTTATCACAATTTTCATATTTTCTTTCACTACTTCGTCAACGTTTGGCGATACTTGATCGTGCTCACGAAGCTCGATTTGTTGAATATGCAATACATCCTTGACAGTTTTAGCCGTCGTCCTTAACTTCTTTTCTACCCCATCAACAATGAGTACAATCGGCTTACTCGCTTCCCACTTAACAGTTAAATGATTAACAATTTTTGTTTGCGGTGAGGGAGAAATAAAATCTTCTTCTTTTAGCTTAATGTTTTGTTCTTTTAATAACTCAGCGACTGTATTGGCATGGGTACGTACTTTTTGCTCTTTTCCGTTCGTATATAACGTAACCGTTTCTTTTGTCCATTCATAGCTAGCATATCCTGTCATTCCTGATAATACCAGAAATCCTCCTGTAGCTAGCGCAATTTTTTTCTTTGATGTTGATTGCAATAATTTTTTTACATACGTAATCAAAATAAAAACGCCTCCTTTTCCGATAGATGACCGTGACGACCCTCCCTCTCTATGAAACTTATTATCTATTATTCAAAATATTCTTTCATAAGGGAAGAAAGACTTGTCGACAAGCTTATTGTATGTTTGTGAAAAAAGATGTAGAACGATCACGTTTCATCTTTTCTTTAGACAAGTCTTCCAATCAATCGACACGTTTCTCTATCAAATGATGCCGAATAATCGCTTGGCGTTGTCGGACGTTTTTTGAGCAACTTCTTCAAAAGATAACCCTTTTAATTCAGCGATCGCTTCGGCAACATACTTTACATAGCTTGGTTCGTTTCGTTTTCCGCGAAACGGATGCGGCGTTAAATACGGACAGTCCGTTTCAATAAGTAGCCGATCAAGCGGAATTTCTTTTGCTACTTCTTTCGGTTTTTTTGCATTTTTAAACGTAACAGGACCACCAAACGAAATATAAAAATTCATATCCATACATTGCTGAGCTACTTCTATACTTCCGCTAAAACAATGCATCACGCCACCGACTTCTGCCGCTTGCTCTTCCTGTAAAATATGAACAATATCAGCTGTCGCATCGCGATTATGTATAATAATCGGCAACTTCACTTTTTTAGCTAAACGAATTTGCTTTCGAAATACTTCTTTTTGTACTTCTTTCGGCGACTGATCCCAATAATAATCAAGCCCCATCTCACCGAGCGCCACCACTTTCGGATGCGCTGCTAGCTGCTCAATCATCATAAGATCGTCATCAGTCATATGAATCGCATCAACAGGATGCCATCCGACAGCTGCGTAAATAAAGGAATATTGATCAGCTAACTCCATTGCTCGCTCGATAGTTGGACGATCAAATCCGACAACAACAATATGTGACACACCTTCTGCACGTGCTCGTTCGATAACTTGTTCAACATCTTCGTTAAATTGTGTAGCATTTAAATGTGCATGTGTATCAAATAACATATAACCCCTCTTTTCTTCCGGTGTTCAGTTTACCACACAAAACTGTTACATAAATCACAGCCATATAACAATTACGTTACAAAATAGAAACAAAGAGGTGTTTTCACAACACCTCTTTACTTCACTTTTGCACCATTTGGAAGCGACTCGTCTACTGTCGCCAACGATAATACACCATCTTTTTCTCCTGCTAAAATCATACCCTGTGATAATTCTCCACGCAGTTTGACAGGTTTTAAATTCGTCACACAAATCACTTTTTTCCCAATTAAGTCCTCTGGTTTGTAATATTTCGCAATACCTGATACAACTTGACGTTTTTCATATCCTAAATCAAGTTGCAGTTTAAGTAAGCGATCGGCTTTTGGAATTGGTTCAGCGTGAATCACTTGTGCAACGCGCAAGTCTACTTTCATAAAATCATCGATCGTAATTTCTTCGCTTTGCTCTTGTTTTTCCTCTTTATTGACTGTTGTTCCCTTCATTTGCGTTTGAATATATTGCACTTCTTCTTGTACGTCTAGCCGTGGGAAAAGCGGCGTTCCCTTCTCAACTGTTCGTTCTTGTTGCGAAGCACCGAACGTTTGCAAACTATCCCAGCTCATCAACTGTTCATCCTGAATGCCGAGCTGGGCAAACATCCGTTTAGGCGTTTCTGTTAAAAATGGCTGCAATAAAACGGCTACATAACGAAGAGACTCTGCCAAATGCGACATAACAGAAGCCAACTGATCACGCAACGTTTCATCTTTTGCCAACACCCACGGTTGCGTTTCATCAATATATTTGTTCGTGCGACTAATGAGTTGCCAAATCGTTGTTAAAGCGTGGGAAAATTGCATATGTTCCATCGCTTCCTCGTATTGTTTTACCGTATCATACGTTGTTTGCACAAGCTGTTCATCAAACGGTGTGTGCGTACCGCCGTATACTGGGATACGTCCACCAAAATATTTCTCAATCATCGCTACAGTTCGATTAAGCAAGTTACCTAAATCGTTTGCTAAGTCGTAGTTTATACGCTCAACAAAACCTTCCGGCGTAAATACACCATCTGAGCCAAACGGCACTTCACGAAGCAAATAATAACGCAATGCATCGAGACCGTAACGATCGATTAACGTCACCGGATCAACGACGTTTCCTTTTGATTTCGACATTTTTCCATCTTTCATAAGCAACCAGCCGTGCGCAAACACTTTTTTCGGAAGTGGAAGATCTAGAGCCATCAACATAATTGGCCAATAAATCGTATGGAAACGAACAATTTCTTTTCCAACAAGATGGACGTCCGCTGGCCAATACGTTTTATATTTTTCGTCATTTCCTGTTCCATATCCTAACGCCGTAATATAGTTCGACAGCGCATCGATCCATACATAAATGATGTGCTTCGGGTCTCCCGGAACACGAATGCCCCAGTCAAACGTCGTCCGTGATACCGCTAAATCTTCTAAACCTGGCTTGATAAAGTTGTTAATCATTTCATTTTTACGCGATTCTGGCTGAATAAATTGCGGATTTTCTTCATAAAACGCCAATAAACGATCAACATATTTGCTCATACGGAAAAAATATGATTGCTCTTTTACTTTTTCGACAGGACGCCCGCAATCTGGACAATTTCCATCAACTAATTGTCTTTCCGTATAAAACGACTCACATGGAGTACAGTACCATCCTTCGTACTCGTCTAAATAAATGTCCCCTTGTTCTAAAAGGCGGGCAAAAATTTTCTCAACGACTTGTTTATGACGCTGTTCCGTTGTACGAATAAAATCGTCGTAAGATATATCAAGCTTTTTCCACAATTCTTTAATTCCGGCCACAATTTCATCGACATATGCTTGTGGAGTAACTCCTTTTTCTTCTGCCTTCCGCTGAATTTTTTGGCCGTGCTCATCCGTTCCAGTCAAGTACATCACATCATAGCCGCGCATTCGTTTATATCTCGCCATTGCATCGCCAGCCACCGTTGTATACGCATGACCGATATGTAATTTATCGCTCGGATAATAAATAGGTGTTGTGATATAAAACGTTTTCTTCGTCACTTGTACCCCTCCTTGTCGCACGTGTAGTAGAAACGCTCTCGCCCAAAGGACGAGAGCGATTGCATACTTGTATTCTCGATCAATACATCTATTCCTCTTATCTCACCAAAATATACATAAAAATAGAGAGCGCTGTCAACTATCCAGCATGAGATTGTCGATAAACAATATACTTTTGTCGAAAATATACAAGAAAATTTGTCGAATTTATGTTGAATTTTGTCGAACAATATTTATAATAAAGTTCGTATCGTCTTGAAAAGCAGTTAAAAACTGTTATGCATCTCTTGTCAAATCGTTTGGATTTTGTCATTTCAACCATAATTTTGGCGAATTTTATGTGCAACGACATGTAAATCATACATTTTTTTTTATTATTGCATATAAAAGGATTGACGCTTAATGGAAAAGTTGTTATGATAAATCCATAGAGATTTTGTCGAATATTGACGAAAAAAGATGAAAGAAGGAGAGGAGAATAAACATGAAATCAACAGGTATTGTTCGTAAAGTCGATGAGTTAGGTCGTGTAGTTATTCCAATTGAATTGCGCCGTACATTAGGTATCGCGGAAAAAGATGCGTTAGAAATTTATGTAGACGATGAGCGCATCATTTTGAAAAAGTATAAGCCAAATATGACTTGTGTAGTAACTGGGGAAGTATCTGACGACAACTTCAAGCTTGCAGACGGAAAAATCATTTTAAGTAAAGAAGGCGCAGAAACGTTATTGCAAGAAATCCAAAACTTGCTTCAACAATCAAAATAAAAAGTTTCTCTAGTTTTTTCTAGAGAAACTTTTTTCTTACTTATGGTACGCGTCGTACACATCCCGTTTCGGCAATTGTCGATCTTTTGCTACTTGTTTAATCGCTTCTTTCGAAGTATATTGCTTCGCCTCTATGTAATAGTTGACATGTTCCACAATCGTTAAATCATCCCACCATACTGATTGTTCATCTGGCATATGATTCCCTTCCACAAGAAGGCAAAACTCTCCGCGCACTTCATGATGTTCTGCCCAATGCATCACCTCTTCGATCGTTCCGCGAATAAATTGTTCAAATCTTTTTGTCAGTTCGCGCGCCACGACCATTTTCCGATTCCCGAATACATGATGCATAATAGCTAGCGTTTCTTGAAGACGATGCGGCGCCTCGTAAAAAATGAGCGTATCTTTTATATGTTTTAGTTGCTCGAGCTCTTTTTTCTTTTCTTTTTTATGACGTGGTAAAAATCCATAAAAATAAAAATGATTCGTCGGTAGTCCAGAAGCTGTTAACGCCGTAACCGCTGCGTTAGCACCAGGGAGCGGAATGACTTTACAATTAACGTTTAGTGCGCCCTTAACAAGTTCATAACCCGGATCAGAAATCGTTGGCGTACCTGCGTCGCTTACTAATGCAACATGTTTTCCTTCTAACAAGGCGGCAACAATTTTTTCACCGCTCGCCTCTTTATTATGTTCGTGATAACTCACAAGCGGTGTGTGAATATCAAAATGGTTAAGCAACTTTTTCGTTTGACGTGTATCTTCAGCAGCAATAAAGTGAACTGTCCGTAACGTGTCGACCGCACGAAATGTCATATCTTGCAAATTTCCGATTGGCGTTGGGACAATGTACAAAACGCCCTTTTCCCCTTCTTCAACAAAGCTTTTTTGTTCGTTCATATAATCTCATTCCCCATATAAAATATATTTTAGTTCACTCGTATATTCCCCATTTTGTTCATACACGATCAGAGGTGGCAATATTTTTAGTCCTTTATTTCCATCTTTTATCCCTTCAATTAAAATGGTGTTCGCCTCTTTTCCCTCTTTTGGATAAATGAATCGTAAACGTTTCGGCTCCAAACGATATTGCCTCATCAATGTAACAATGTCTAACAAACGTTCTGGACGGTGAACAAAAGCTGCTTTACCACCTTGCTTTAACAATTGACTGCTAACGCGAATGACATCTTCTAACGTACAGTAAATTTCATGACGCGCAATGGCAAAATGTTCATTTTTGTTGATTTCTTCTTGGTTTGGTGTTGGAAAATAAGGCGGATTGCACGTTACGACATCAAATTTACTATGTCCGAGACAAGCAGGCATATCTTTAATATCGCCGTGAATCATTTCAATTTGCCCTTCTAGTCCGTTATATTGTACACTTCGTTTCGCCATATCATAAATCTTTTCTTGAATTTCGACACCAATAATTTTTCCTTTCGTCCGTTTACTTAACAACAGCGGGATCACTCCGTTGCCTGTACATAAATCAACTAAATTTCCTTTTTGAATCGGAACGTATACAAAATTCGCTAACAATACAGCATCTAATGAAAAAGCAAACACGGATGGACTTTGGATAATTCTCATATCTTCTGCTAGTAAGTAGTCCAGTCGTTCATCTTCACGCAACATGTAAACTCCCTCTTTCTACAACAAAATAGCCTTCCAGACCATTTGTCAGAAAGGCTATTTTTTATTTAAAAATGACAAGCAAAACAAACAATCTCCATCGGTCCGTAAACTTCCGTAATGTACGTTGCAAATATGAAATCCCTCTTGATACAAGCGAGCTAAATTATCATACCCTTCGCCTATATCGACTAACTTCGCTTTCGTCTGTTTTTTGCCTTGTTCAATTTTTCGCTCAGACAGCTGCTCGAGCCGTCTACGCAAATGGTCATTTTCAACTTGGAGGCGATGATTTTCTTCGATTAACTCTCCAAGATAACTTTTTAACTCACCGAGCTGCTTGTATAAATGAGCAATTTGCTCCTCGATACTCGTTACAGATTGGAAAATCTCTTTTTTATTCACGCGCCATCCACCCCATCACTCTGTGGCTTGAGTAGGAAGAACTTTTTCTTTTATTAATTCATCAATCGTATACTCAACTACCCGATCTTTTTCCACTAACTCCACTTGTAACACTCGTTCTAAAATGTTCAAACCAACAACTTTCCCTAGTCCAAGAGGCGTTTCGATCATTTCCCCTAAATCCGGCAACTGTTCTTTCGCTGTTTCGTATTCGTCGTTTTCATATTTTAAACAACACATTAATCGACCACATAATCCTGATATTTTTGTCGGATTTAATGATAAATTTTGATCTTTTGCCATTTTTATAGAAACAGGATCAAAGTCACCTAAAAACGTCGAACAACAAAGCATACGTCCACATGGACCGATTCCACCTAACATTTTCGCTTCATCTCGTACGCCGATTTGTCTTAACTCAATTCTAGTGCGGAAAATAGCAGCTAAATCTTTAACAAGTTCACGGAAATCAACTCGTCCATCAGCAGTAAAATAAAAAATGATTTTATTACGATCAAATGTATACTCCACATCGACGAGCTTCATTTCTAATCCATGCTCTTCTACTTTTTTCAAGCAAATGTCGTATGCTTCTTCCGCTGCCTTTTTATTTTCTTCTACAACAAGCTTATCTTTTTGATCAGCTAGGCGAATTACTTTTTTCAACGGCAAAACAATGTCTTTTTCGTCGACTTGCTTTTTAGCTACAACAACCTTCCCAAATTCAACACCGCGAACAGTTTCAACAATAACATAATCACCATTTGAAATGGGTAAATCCCCCGGGTCGAAATAATAAATCTTTCCCGCTTTTTTAAAACGAACACCTACAACTTCATACAAACGCAGATCCCTCCCGCAACTGCAATACTAACTGTTCCATTAAAAGCTGCGGATTCATATTCGTATGCAACCGCGCTTTTGCTTGTAAAATTGCTTTCATATGTTGAGCAATTTGCTTTTCAGAATAGAGAAAACGCGACCGCTGGAATTCGCTTATGCAATCATCGTATGCAATTTGTTGTTTTTCACCGAGTATGACATATAGTAAGTCTTTATATAAATATAATAACAAGTCCAATCCTATATTCATTTGCTCTTTATTCGTAAAATGAGTCAGCCAATGTTGCTGAATAACGAGCAATGCTTGGACATATTGCTTGTTTAATGCTTCATATAATTGTATCACTATTTTTCGTGCTTGTGCAAACCAATCATCTTGACTTAATTGATATGCTTCTTCCACATTGTTCGTTACTCTTGCAGCTAATATCGCTAACTCCCGCGCTACACCTTTTTGTTGTAAATAAGCATATATTCGCTCCGTTGACAACGGATGGAATGAAACAACTTGGCAACGCGAAACAATGGTCGGAAGTATGCGATGAAATTGCTCCGTTAACAAAATTGCCACCGTTTTTGCTGATGGTTCCTCTAAAAATTTCAGCAAACTGTTGGCTGCTTGAACAGTCATTTGATCAGCATGTTCAATAATATATAATTTACGACTCGATTCGACAGCTGTTTTTGTAAACTCCTCTTGCAATTGCTCAATTTGTTGCTTTTTAATGGAGTTTCCATCTGGGATAACGAGATGAACATCCGGATGATTACCAGATTCAATTCGTCGACAGTTGACACATATTTCACAAGGTTCATCGTGCACATGTGTCAAACAAAACAGACGCTTCGCAAATAAAAGAGCTGCTTCCTTCTTCCCCGTCCCTTTTTGTCCTTTAAATAAATAGGCATGGGCCACTCTTCCTTTTCTTATGCTATTGGCGATCGTTTTCGCTACATGCGGTTGATTCATTTCAAGCGTTTTCCAAGACATAAAAATCCTCTCACTTTCTTATTAAAGGCTCAATTAGTGCCCATACGTCCTCAAACACTTTTGTTATCGGTTGAGTAGCGTCCACTTTTTTTATCCGATTTGGAAAACGGTCTAATAGCACCATATACCCTTTACGCACTTGTTCATGAAACGATAATTCCTCTAAATCAAGTCGATTCACTTCCCGCAATCCATTTTCGCGAATGCGCGCTAATCCAAGCGATGGATCAATATCAAAATAAATTGTTAATGTAGGCATCCAATTCTCAATAGCGAATGCATTAATAGCTAATATCTCATCTATCCCTAAACCGCGCGCTACACCTTGATAAGCTAAAGAACTGTCAATAAAGCGATCACAAAGAACGACTTTCCCATCTTTCAACGCAGGAATCACTTTTTCAACTAAATGTTGTCGCCTTGCCGCAGCATAAAGCAAAGCTTCTGTCCGCGCATCCATTCGTTCGTTATTAGGATGCAAAATAACTGCACGAATTTGCTCGGCAATGTCGATTCCACCTGGCTCACGTGTCGCTACAACATCAACATGTTGTTCGCTCAAATAATCCTTTAACATGCGGACGATCGTTGTTTTCCCTGCCCCCTCTGGACCTTCAAATGAAAAAAATAAATAGCTCATCTCATACCTCCTGAAACACTTCGATGTAATCTCCGTCTATATCTGTTTGAAAATAGGCATCCGTTTTCTTCAAATACTGAATGATCTCAATATGTTGCCTTGTCACAATTTCTCCGATAAGTAAAATAGGAATCCCAGGTGGATAAGGGACAACCATTTGAGCACAAACACATCCGATTGCATCGTGAAGCAAAATTTTTTTTGTTTGGCGACCTTTCGTCCATTCATAACTTACTGCTTGACAATGTTTCGGTAACTGAATTTGTACTCGTTCATTTTGCGGCTCACGACGAATGGATTGCAACGCGCGTTTTATACGCTCCGTAACGTCTGGGAGTTGTTTCATTTTCGCAAGCGGATAGACAAGTAATACGTTATACGGATCAGCCATCTCCGTGAATATCCCATTCATTTCTAATAACTGTTGTAACTCATATCCTGAATGTGCGCTACGTGTTTGCAACGTAATTTTTAATAAGTCTGTTCGGATAAGCGGATGTCGTGATTCCACAACATGAATCGCCTCAATTGTTCGCAATTCTTGTTTAAATAATTGAATTTGGGCAATTATTTCATCAATCGTTTCACGCGTTTGTCGTGCTACATAAGCGCGTGCCAAATCAAGTGAAGCCATGATCGGATAAGACGGGCTACTTGTTTGGAAAACTTGCAAAAAGTATTTTAACGCACGTTCATCGACCAGTTCGCTATTAAAATGTAGAAAAGACCCCATAGTCATAGCTGGGAGCGTTTTATGGGCTGATTGTACAACAACGTCCGCCCCACACTCAACCGCCGATTTTGGAAAAGGTTCTCCGAGCACAAAATGAGCACCATGTGCCTCATCAACTAAAACAGGGATTCGATAAGAATGTGCCAAATGAATGATTGGTGTTAAATCAATAGCCATGCCGTAATAGTTTGGATTTGTTAAAATAAGTGCAGCCGCATCTGGATGCTTGCGCAACATATGAGAAATTGTTTCAAAAGACACGAAAGACATGACTTGAACATCTTCATCAAATTCTGGAGAGATAAAAATCGGTGTTGCCCCAACAAGATGTAGCGCATGTAAAATGGATTTATGACAATTACGTTGTACGATGACTTTCTTATTTTTTTCACACGCGGCTACAATCATAGCTAAATTACCAGCCGTAGAACCGTTGACTAAAAAATATGTGCGCTTTACTCCATACAAATTTGCTGCTAACTGTTGTGCTTGTTCAATTGCCCCTGCTGGATGATGTAAATCGTCTAAATGTGAAAGCTCAGTTACGTCTAAATGCAATAATGGCGCAAAAGAAAAAAGAGCTTCTTCATAAAAAACAGCTCCATATTTATGCCCTGGTACGTGAAATGAAATCGGTTGTGTCGAAGCATGTTCACGTAAAAGTGTATATAGAGGTGTTTTCGTTTGATCCATCTTTATTCGCTTCCTCGCTCACGTTGTTTTATATATTTTATATTAAAATAAAACAGGCCCTAATCATAGTAGGGGCCTCAGTTATGAATATATTTTATTCTCTCCTATTCTTTTCAACCGATCAACGTAAAATTTGTATTTTTCATCATTTGTTTCGGTTTGAATCAAGTCGTTGTGACAATCCATACATATGAAATGATGAAAAACATGAATCCCTTTTTTATTTTGCTCATCACATACAATACAAGTTTCTTTATAACACATTCGTTCTCCACCTCCCGCCAATAGTTTTCCCAGTTTCATATAACAATATACTTCAGAAATAATCATTTGGTGCGGGGGGTGCAAAAAGACAAAAAGACCAAGACTAATTTGTCTTGGTCTTTTTCTTGCCCGGCAACGTCCTACTCTCGCAGGCGGTGTCCCGCCAACTACCATCGGCGCTGGAGAGCTTAACTTCCGTGTTCGGGATGGGAACGGGTGTGACCTCTCCGCCATCGTCACCGAGCAATATGTATTCCTTCAAAACTAGATAACAGAACAGTCGCCTCCGCTTTTCGTATGTGTTTAGTTAAGTCCTCGATCGATTAGTATCCGTCAGCTGCACGTGTCGCCACGCTTCCACCTCGGACCTATCTACCTTGTCATCTTCAAGGGATCTTACTCGCTTGACGCGATGGGAAATCTCA
>NZ_SDLG01000017.1:0-52716 GCF_013096965.1 Anoxybacillus sp. CHMUD | reverse complement strand
AGAGAAAACGCACATACCTACAGGATGAGAGTAAGTAAAAGCGCTTACATATAACGATTTTATAAAACCATATATAACCAAAAAAATCGGTCGAGAAAAAAATCTCCCACAAAGTCTTGACTCAAACAAGCAAAAAAACCATCTTTGCAAACGTATAAAGAAGTGCTATAATTCACTTTGTTTTATGTAAATCCAAGTTAAAGAGGTGTACAGCGAAATTGTCACAGTATGAAACACCGTTATTTACCGGACTGTTAGAGCATATAAAGAAAAATCCGATTCAATTTCATATTCCTGGCCATAAAAAAGGAGCAGGCATGGACGAGCAGTTTCGCTCCTTTATTGGAGAAAATGCGTTAGCGATCGATTTAATTAATATCGGTCCGCTTGATGATTTACATCAGCCAAAAGGAATGATTAAACGCGCGCAAGAACTTGCGGCAGAAGCGTTTGGAGCGGACTATACGTTTTTCTCCGTTCAAGGAACGAGCGGAGCGATTATGACGATGGTCATGTCCGTCGTAGGACCTGGGGATAAAATTATCGTCCCACGAAACGTCCATAAGTCTGTCATGTCAGCGATCGTTTTCTCAGGAGCGACACCGATTTTCGTCCATCCTGAGATTGATAAAGAGCTTGGCATTTCACACGGCATTACGCCAGAAGCGGTAGAAGCGGCATTAAAGCAACATCCCGACGCCAAAGGGGTGCTCGTCATTAACCCGACGTACTTCGGCATTGCTGGCGACTTAAAGCGCATCGTTGACATTGCGCACGCATACGGCGTTCCTGTTCTTGTTGACGAGGCGCACGGTGTGCACATTCACTTTCATGAAGATTTGCCGCTATCAGCAATGCAAGCAGGGGCAGATATGGCAGCGACGAGCGTGCATAAACTAGGTGGGTCGATGACGCAAAGCTCCATTTTAAACGTGAAAGAAGGGCTTGTGTCGGCAAAGCGAGTGCAAGCGATTTTAAGCATGTTAACGACGACATCAACATCTTACTTATTGCTCGCTTCGCTTGATGTGGCGCGCAAACGGCTTGCGACAGAAGGACATGAGCTTGCGGAACAAGCGATTCGCCTGGCAAATGAAACGCGGAAGCAAATTAACGATATCGACTATTTATATTGCGTCGGAAAAGAAATTCTCGGGACAGAAGCAACGTTTGATTACGATCCGACGAAGCTCATTATTTCAGTCAAAGAGCTTGGACTCACTGGCTACGACGTGGAAAAATGGCTTCGTGAACGCTACAATATTGAAGTCGAATTGTCGGATTTATATAACATTTTATGTATTATTACACCGGGCGATACGGAGCAGGAAACGAACGTATTAGTTGATGCGCTTCGTCATTTATCGAATGAATTTCGCCATCAAGCGGAAGTCGGGAAAAAAGCGGAAGTGATTTTACCAGATATTCCTGTGCTTGCGCTCACCCCGCGCGATGCGTTTTATGCAGAAACGGAAGTCGTGCCGTTTGATGAATCGGCAGGGCGCATTATCGCGGAGTTTGTGATGGTATATCCACCTGGCATCCCGATTTTTATTCCGGGCGAAATTATTACGGAAGAAAATTTAAATTACATTCGCAAAAATATCGAAGTCGGCTTACCTGTTCAAGGTCCAGAAGACGATACGTTGCGAACGTTGCGCGTCATTAAAGAACATCAGAAATGAAAAAAGCGGAGCTCGTGTGGAGTTCCGCTTTTTTCATCAATAAAAAGAGACCGGCTATGCCGATCCCTTCCCTCTATATATGTCTCCTCATCCCCCAAAAGCTCGTTCCGTTCTATATGTTATTCCTCGTCTTCACAATCGCATGTGCAACATTGACCGTACAATACCGTTACTTTTTCATCTTCAAAATGATCGATTGTCGCATTGCATGTTTGGCATACAATTGTACCCATCCCCGATAACCCCTTTTCCTTTGAAATGTTTGAAAACGTTTTACTGATTTCATAATAATATGTCATATTTGTTTTGTCAATAGGAATTAGTATGACATATTTAAACAAAAAAAGAGACGTAATTCACGCCTCTTACTCATATTGTTCAGCATAAGGTGTCGTTGGTAAAATGTCTGAGAGAAATTCCGCTAAATCTTCAGCTTGTTCTTTCGCGTCAATACGGAACGTACGTTGTAAATAGTCGTGGTCTTCGATGTCTTTCGGGTCGAGGAGAGCGGAGCGGCCTGTTTGCATACAGATGACAAGTGGTTTGCCAAAAAACATATTCGTATAAACGATGCCGAAATCGTAACGGACGTCTTTTGTCGTAAAGCCGACAAACCTCACTTTTACTTTTTCATGCTCATCATACAATTTTTCAAACATCTTATTCCCTCCTTCTTGTATATTAAACTTTATTATATCGTACCATTCATATTTTCGCAATTATTTGTTTTTTTACATATGTACGTGATACAATGAAAGTGATTTCAACATGTTTGAGGTCAACAACCCAACGACTAAAGTCGTGGGCTTATAAGCCCCATGTTGACCAGACCAAGGCTTGAAACAGAGCCTACGTTATAGATGTCATGACACGGTGGGGTGCTTCTCCAGCCCTACCCCCTGTCGTGCAAGATTAAACAAGCGTGGCGGGTAGCGCTAGTGTCTTGCACATGTCAAGCATCTATAACATGGTCGAGGAGAATATGACCTGCGTAAGCAGAGGAAAGGGGAGGACCCTATGGTTTTTGTGTTAGACACAAATAAGTGTCCGCTTGCTCCTTGTCACGAAGCAGTTGCGAGAAAGCTGTTGAAACAAGGGAAGGCGGCGATTTACAAACGATTCCCATTTACCATTATCTTGAAAAAATCAGTGGACGAATCAGAAATTAAAACAACATATCGGCTAAAAATCGACTATGGAAGCAGACATACAGGATTAGCGATTTTGCGAGGACAAGAAGTGATATGGTTAGGGCAACTTGACCATCGCACAGACATCAAAGAAAGAATAGATAAAAGGCGTGCTTTTCGTCGAGCAAGACGAAATCGAAAAACAAGATACAGAAAACCACGCTTTCTGAACCGCAAGCGAAAGGAGGGATGGTTGCCGCCATCACTAGAGAGTCGTGTGCAAAATATCCAAACATGGGTTAGCCGTCTAAAAAAGTTATGCCCCATTGGGCATATATCATACGAAAATGCCAAATTCGACACGCAACTAATGCGAAATCCTGAAATCAGTGGCATTGAGTATCAGCAAGGCACGCTTCAAGGATACGAAGTAAGAGAATACTTGCTTGAAAAGTTTGGACGGAAGTGTTGTTATTGCGGAAAAGAAAACGTTCCACTTGAAGTGGAGCATATTATTCCAAAATCGAGAGGCGGAGCAGATCGAATAGATAACCTTTGCCTTGCATGTCGAGATTGCAACCAAAGAAAAGGAAACCAAACAGCAGAAGAGTTTGGCTGTCCACACATTCAAAAACAAGTCAAAGAATCATTAAAAGACACAAGTATCATTAACGCAACAAGATGGAAAGTATACGAAGTATTAAAGCAGGCAAGATTAGATGTTGAGTGCGGAACAGGCGCACGCACAAAAATGAATCGTATTCGTTTAGGTTTGCCGAAAGCACACTATTTTGATGCCTGTTGCGTTGGAGAAAGCACGCCAAGCCACTTGTATTTCAAAACAAAAGAAGTGTTATTCATCAAGGCAAAAGGGCGTGGTAGTCGTTCACGCACAAACCTAGATAGATATGGCTTCCCAAGAGGTTATCTTGCAAGGCAAAAGTTCTTCTTTGGCTTCCAAACAGGAGACATGGTTAAGGCTATTGTTCCAAGAGGAAAATACAAAGGCGTGTGGTTTGGTGAAGTGGCATGCAGGAAGACTGGAAATTTCGACATCAAAGGAAAAGACGGTAAACGTATCGCACAAGGAATCAGCTATAAATATATTCAAGTCATTCAGCGATTTGATGGATATACTTACAGAAAGGAGGAAGCGGAACTTGCACAAGGCGCAATTCCTCCCCGTGCCTAAAGGCAGGGGCTTCCTTGCGTGAGTTTCGTGAACAAAATGGCTCATACAGCTACAATTGAACTTGTCCCTGCATCAACGTGGGAGACGGTGACGTTAGAACAATGCAAACAACTGCTCGAACAATTTCGCGACATCGCGCGCAAAACGGGCGAACAGCTCGCTTGGGACTACGCGGAATCCGCTTTCCCGTATGACATCGTCATGAAAGAAGACCGCATTTTGTTAGTTGGAAAAAATGACCGCTATCATATGATTGAATGTCGCGTGCATGAGCGTGCGGTCGAGTTTGTCTTGCCAAAACAAGCGACGCATGGCGATAAAGGAAAAGCGAATGAACTATGTAAATTTTTCGCTAAACGAATGGCAGGGAAACTGCATTTATTTAACGGGCGAGTGATGTATTATTACAAACGATAATCCCAAAAAAGCTGACGACAAACGAAATAGACGGCAATCGTTAATAAGGTTGTCCAACATGCGCGCTTTTTCGTTAAACGAAACCGAAGCGCAAGCAAAAAAGCAACATACATAAACATGACAAACAACAATGCTTTAAAAATAAAATGATCGTGGGCCGATCTCCATTCAACGAGTGAAAATAAGCTCCAAATAAGTAATTGAAGTAAAAAGACGATATACATGTTCATACACCCCTTATGAACATCATATGATCGTCTCAAAAAAATCATGAAAAAAGAGGACGGCGAAGCCATCCTCTTTTTATTTGTTAATAATATGAATTGGGCTACCGAGCGCCACTTCTGCCGCTTCCATTGTAATTTCTCCAAGCGTTGGATGCGCATGAATCGTCATCGCAATATCTTCAGCTGTCATGCCAGCTTCGATCGCTAAACCGAGCTCTGCGATCATGTCGGATGCGTTTGGACCGACGATTTGTGCACCGATAATGACGCCATCGTCTTTCGTTAAGACGAGCTTTAAGAAGCCATCTGTTTCGTTTAATGCAAGGGCACGGCCGTTTGCACCGAACGGGAATTTTGCGGTAATGACGTCAATGCCTTCTTCGATCGCTTGTTTTTCAAAGTAACCGACAGACGCGCATTCAGGGTCAGAGAAGACGACAGCTGGAATCGCTAAGTAGTCAATTTCAGACGGATGGCCAGCGATCGCTTCTGCAGCAATTTTTCCTTCGTATGACGCTTTATGCGCAAGCGGTGGACCTGCAACAACGTCACCGATCGCGTAAATGTTTGGTACGCTCGTGCGGCATTGCTTGTCGATTTCAATTAATCCACGTTCTGTCATTTTGATGCCAATTTGTTCAAGTCCCATTTCTTCTGTGTTCGGACGGCGACCAACTGTGACAAGCACGTATTCGGCATCAATTGTTTTCGTTTCGCCGTTTACTTCAAATGTTACCGTTACGCCGTCTTCACGCTCTTCGACACCTTTTGCAAGCGCGTTTGTAAAGACGTCTACTCCTTTTTTCTTTAAGCGCCGACGAACGACAGCGCTCATTTGTTTTTCGAAGCCAGATAAAATTTCATCTGCGCCTTCTAAGATCGTAATTTTCGTTCCGAAGTTTGCGTATGCTGTTCCTAATTCTGTACCGATGTAACCGCCGCCGATGACGACCATCGATTTTGGAATGTCAGGTAAGTTTAATGCGCCTGTCGAGTCAAGCACACGCTTTGAAAATTTAAACGTTGGCAACTCGATTGGACGAGAACCTGTTGCGATAATGGCGTTTTTAAATTTGTACGTTTGCGCGCTATTTTCTGTCATGACGCGAACGGTATTTTCGTCCACGAAATACGCTTCGCCGCGCACAATGTCGACTTTATTTCCTTTTAATAATCCTTCGACGCCACCCGTTAATTTTTTCACGACGCCAGCTTTCCATTCTTGCACTTTTGAAAAGTCGACTTTTACGTTTTCTGCAAAAATACCCATATCTTGTGAATGTGTTGCAATTTCGTAACGATGACCGGCAGAGATGAGCGCTTTCGATGGAATACATCCAACGTTTAAGCACACTCCACCAAGGTTTCCTTTTTCAACGATCGTTACTTTTTGGCCGAGTTGCGCCGCACGAATCGCTGCGACGTAACCGCCGGGACCTGCACCGACGACGAGAGTTTCTGTTTCAATTGCGAAATCGCCTACTACCATCGCATTACGCCTCCATTAATAATAATTCAGGATCGTTTAATAAACGTTTAATGTGATTTAACGCATTTTGTGCAGTTGCACCGTCGATCATGCGGTGGTCGAAGCTTAACGACAACGCTAATACTGGAGCGATGACAATTTCACCATCGCGCACGATCGGTTTTTCTGAAATGCGGCCGATACCTAAAATCGCTACTTCTGGATGGTTAATAACTGGTGTAAACCATTGACCGCCTGCTGAACCGATGTTTGTAATTGTGCATGTTGCACCTTTCATTTCGTTTGGCATTAATTTGCCTTCGCGCGCTTTTGTTGCAAGCTCGTTAATTTCTTTGGCGATCGCAAAAATTGATTTGCGGTCGGCATGTTTCACAACCGGAACGAGCAAGCCTTTATCTGTGTCCGCTGCAATTCCGATGTTGTAGTAATGTTTATGAACGATTTCTTCTGTCGCATCATCGATGGATGTGTTGAGCGCTGGATATTCGCGAAGCGCAGACGTTAACGCTTTAACGACATACGGTAAGAACGTTAACTTAATGCCTTTTTGCGCTGCTACATCTTTAAATTTCTTACGATGCGCAACGAGTTTTGTCACATCGACTTCGTCCATTAATGTGACGTGAGGAGCTGTATGTTTCGAGTTCACCATCGCTTTGGCGATCGCGCGACGAATACCGCTCATTTTCTCGCGTGTTTCTGGGAACTCGCCTTCAAGAACAACTGGTTGTGGTGTTGGTGCTGCTTTTTGTTCTTGTGCTGGCGCAACTGTTTCCGCTTGTGGTGCTTTCGTTTCTGGTTGTGGCGCTGCACCGCCTGCCAAGTACGCATCGATATCTTGTTTTAATACGCGGCCGTTTTTGCCTGTTCCTTGCACAAGACGAATGTCGACACCTTTTTCACGCGCATATTTGCGCACTGATGGCATCGCGATGACGCGTTTTTTCGGTTGCGCTTGAGCTGGTTGCTCTTGTTTTACTTCTTCTTTCTTTTCTTCTACTTTTGGCTCATCGCCATGATCGCCTTTAAACTTTAAGTTTTCGTATCCTGGCGCATCAAATTTAATTAACGTTTGACCGACCGTCGCAACTGTTCCTTCGCTCACTAAAATTTCTAATACTTTCCCTTTAACTGGAGATGGAATTTCGACAACTGCTTTATCGTTTTGCACTTCGCAAAGTACGTCGTCTTCGTTTACTTCATCGCCCGGCTTTACAAACCATTTGACAATTTCACCTTCGTGAATCCCTTCACCGATATCCGGTAATTTAAATTCAAATGCCATGGATCTCAACCTCCTATTTCTTAAATGGGGAGGGGAACGCCCCCTCCATTAAAACGTCATTACTTTTTTCACCGTTTCAATCACATCTTTAAAGTTTGGCAACCAGACTGGCTCTGCTTGCGAGAACGGATATACTGTATCTGGTGCCGCAACGCGCAACACTGGCGCTTCAAGGCTAAGAATTGCACGTTCGTTAATTTCTGCTACAACGTTCGCGGCAAT
Source organism: Anoxybacillus sp. CHMUD (assembly GCF_013096965.1). NCBI lineage: Bacteria > Bacillati > Bacillota > Bacilli > Caryophanales > Anoxybacillaceae > Anoxybacillus > Anoxybacillus sp. CHMUD. Next base: position 45,069 of record NZ_SDLG01000017.1, on the reverse strand, counting down.
GCCTGCTTGCTTTTGCGCTTCTTGTACAACAACCGCACGACCTGTTTTTTCGACAGATGCGATAATCGTTTCAATGTCTAGCGGTTGAACTGTGCGCAAGTCAATAACTTCAACAGAGATGCCTTCTTTTTCAAGTTCTGCTGCCGCTTTTAACGACTCGTGTACCATCGCACCGTATGTGATGACAGATACGTCTGTTCCTTCACGTTTAATGTCTGCTTTTCCGATCGGAATTGTATATTCGCCTTCTGGTACTTCTTGACGGAACGAGCGGTACAATTTCATATGCTCTAAGAAAATGACAGGGTCGTTGTCGCGAATCGCTGAAATGAGTAAGCCTTTCGCATCGTATGGTGTCGATGGGATGACAACTTTTAATCCTGGTTGTTGTGCGACAAGCCCTTCTAAGCTATCAGCATGCAATTCTGGCGTATGTACGCCGCCACCGAATGGCGAGCGAACCGTAATTGGCGCATGGAAGCGGCCGCCAGAACGATAGCGCATGCGCGCCATTTGACCAGAAATGGAATCCATCACTTCATAGACGAATCCGAAAAATTGAATTTCAGGCACAGGGCGGAATCCTTGCAACGCTAAACCGATCGCTAAACCGCCGATTCCTGATTCTGCAAGCGGTGTGTCGAATACGCGATCTTCGCCAAACTCCGCTTGCAATCCTTCTGTCGCGCGGAATACCCCGCCGTTTACACCGACGTCTTCACCGAACACAAGAACGTTCGGGTCTTTGCGCATTTCTACGCGCAACGCATCCGTGATTGCTTGAATCATTGTCATTTGCGCCATGGCTTATTTCGACTCCTTTTCTTTGTAGATTTCGTATTGTTCTTTTAAGAACGCTGGCATGTCTTCGTACATGATCGACATTAAGTCTGTTACTTTTTGTTTTGGTGTTTCGTCCGCTTTCTTAATCGCTTCTTTAATGTCTTCTTTCGCTTGTTCGATCACGCGATTTTCTTCTTCTTCGCTCCATAATCCTTTGTTTTCTAAAAACTTGCGGAAGCGAACGAGCGGATCTTTTTTCTCCCATTCGTTTTCAAGCTCTTTCGAACGATAGCGTGTTGGGTCGTCTCCTGCCATCGTATGTGGACCGTAGCGGAAGCAAAGCGTTTCAATCAATGTTGGTCCTCCACCGTTAATTGCACGCTCGCGAGCGTCACGAACTGCGACATACACGGCAAGCGGGTCCATTCCGTCAACTTGAATGCCCGGAATACCAGCTGCTACTGCTTTTTGTGCGATTGTTTTTGCCGCAGATTGTTTTTCGACTGGCGTTGAAATCGCGAAACGGTTGTTTTGAACGATAAAGATCGCTGGCGCGTTAAATGCCCCTGCGAAGTTCATTCCTTCGTAGAAGTCCCCTTGTGATGCACCGCCGTCACCTGTATATGTAACCGCAACCGCTTTTTTACCGCGCTTTTTCATGCCGAGCGCAACGCCGGCTGCTTGAATAATTTGCGCACCGATAATAATTTGCGGCGGCAACGCGTTCACGTCTTCAGGAATTTGGTTGCCATGGAAATGACCGCGCGAGAATAAAAACGCTTGGTAAAGCGGTAAACCGTGCCAAATCATTTGCGGAACGTCACGATAGCCCGGTAAAATGAAATCTTCTTTTTCTAACGCAAAATGGCTCGCTAATTGGCTCGCTTCTTGTCCTGCTGTTGGCGCATAGAAGCCGAGACGTCCTTGACGGTTTAACGAAATGCAACGTTGGTCAAGTACGCGCGTATATACCATGCGACGCATTAATTCTTTCAATTGCTCATCCGTTAAATCAGGCATCGCCGCTTCGTTTACGACTTCGCCTTCTTCGTTTAAAATTTGAAATGTCGGAAACTGCTCAGCGACTTTTTCAAGTTGCTTTTTCACATCAAATAGGGGCTTTTTACCCATGTTGTTCACCTCATCCTTTCTTTTTCAACACGTAAAATGATGCACCTTTTAATTTGCCCAAAAACGATTTGTTTTTACTACGTTTGTGTATGAAAAGCTGTATTAATGAAAAAAGCAATTACGATTAATACAACTGTTTTTTTACATCTTTCAGTTTACACCTTTCGACAACGCTCGTCAATCAGTTTGCTTGACACGTTCTATGTAAAAATGAAATTTAGAAAATTTTAACTGTGTTATGAATCTGTTATACTTATTTTTTTCAATCTGTATTATTTCTGTTTTACAACGTGTTTATGTATGTTTCGTCAGGCGATTGCACTTTTGTGCATGATCGCCCATAATAAAACGTAGTCTACTTTATGTATGAAGGAGTGAAACGACGTGATTACGATGAAAGATATTATTAAAGATGGGCATCCGACGTTACGAAAAGTAGCGGAAGAAGTTCCCCTTCCCCCTTCTGAAGAAGATCGCCGCATTTTAGCGAGTTTATTGGAATATGTAAAAATGAGCCAAGATCCTGAGCTAGCGAAAACATACGGGCTTCGTCCAGGCATTGGCTTAGCTGCCCCACAAATTAACGTCTCGAAACGAATGATTGCGGTGCATGTGACGGATGAAAAAGGAACGTTGCATAGCTATGCGTTATTTAATCCGAAAATTGTGAGCCATTCGGTTGAGATGTGCTATTTAACGAGCGGAGAAGGTTGTTTGTCTGTAGACGAAGCAATTCCGGGTTACGTGCCGCGCTATATGCGCATTACCGTCACCGGAACGACGCTTGAAGGCGAAACGGTGAAACTGCGCTTAAAAGGATTGCCTGCGATCGTATTTCAACATGAAATTGACCATTTAAACGGCATTATGTTTTATGACCATATTAATAAACAAAATCCGTACGACGTGCCAGCTGGCGCTATCCCAATTGAACGTTAAAAAAAGGGTGTCCATTGCGGACACCTTTTATTTCAACAATCCGAGCTGACGTAAGCCGAATAAAATGCCGTCTTCATCGACAGCTTTTGTCACAAAATCGGCCGCTCGTTTCGCTTCTTCATGCCCATTTCCCATCGCGACACCTGTGCCGACAAAGCGAAGCATTTCTGTATCGTTTAACCCATCGCCGAACGCATAAACGTTTTCGCGCGGAATGCCGAGTTCGTTCATCATTTTTTTAATTCCTTCTGCTTTTGAACCTCCATATGGCAATACGTCCGTTGACACCGCATGCCAGCGCACGAAGTGAAACGTCGGAAACGATTGAATATACGGCTGTTCTTCTTCTGGTTTACAAAACAAAAGCGCTTGATAAATGTCGTTTCGTTCATCATACGTTTCATCGTGCGGTGGATGAGTAAATTTTAAACTTCCCATGCTTTCGTGAATGTACGGATGATCGGCTACACTTGCACGCATCGTGTCGGCGTCCATAAAAATAAGCGGATGGTCATTGTCGCGTGCCATTTGTTTTAATGCACGAAGTTGCTTGCGATCAAGCGGTTGATTGTAAATGACCTCCCCTTCAAAAACAACATACTGTCCGTTAAAGCTGACAAACGATTGAATGTCAAGCTCTTTTCGCAACGATTCAAACATAAACGGCGCTCTTCCTGTGGCGATCGCTACATATACCCCTTGTTTTTTTAATTCATGTATCGCTTCATATGTCGATTCCGGCAACTGTTTATCATGATCTAACAACGTTCCGTCAATATCAAAAAAGACGATCTTTCTCTCCATGTTTCTCGCGCTCCTCGTGTAAAAGTTCACAAACTTACCGTAACGGAATTGCGCCATATTGTCAATAAATTGGTTGTTTCAATGTATATTTTCCCATGCAAAATTTGTCGAGCATCTTCTTATAATAAATAGTAGATAAAACATTTACTTTCGGACAAAATCGGATACAATAAAAGTGAGGAGTGATGCGTCATGTTGAAAAAGTTGAAACGCAAGCTGCTCGAACAATGGAAAGAACTTTTGCGTAAAAAATCCATTGCCTAGTTGTACGAGCCCTTCAATCGAAGGGCTTCTTTTCAATTTTGTTTCCTATTCTACACTTTTTATATATAATAGGAAAAGCGGAAAGCGGCCGGAGCTACACATCGCTTCACTTCCTAAAGGGGAACGATGAAGTGTGGTATAATAAAAAAAGCAACATTACACATAAGGAGAGATGAACGTTGATTTTTAAAGTGTTTTATCAAGAAACGATCGATGAAGTGCCGGTAAGAGAAAAAACGAAGACGCTCTACATCGAAGCAAAAAGCGAGCGAGATGTGCGCCGAAAATTACAAGACCGTCATATCAATATTGAATACATTCAACCGCTTGAAGGGGCGCATTTAGCGTACGAGCAACAAAACCCTGATTTTCACGTATTGGAGATTGAACAATGAACATGTTGAAAAACAAACAAGTTGGCGTTTTCGCCCTCGGCGGTCTAGGCGAAATCGGAAAAAATACATATGGCGTGCAGTATGAAGATGAAATCATCATCATCGACGCCGGCATTAAGTTTCCGGAAGATGAATTGCTCGGCATTGATTACGTCATTCCTGATTATAGCTATTTAGTGAAAAACGCAGAAAACATTAAAGGATTGTTTATTACGCACGGACATGAAGACCATATTGGCGGCATTCCGTATTTACTTCGTCAAGTGAACGTGCCAATTTACGGTGGAAAATTAGCGCTTGGGCTCATTCGCAACAAATTAGAAGAACACGGATTGCTTCGCCAAACGAAACTAATTGAAATAAAAGAAGATGACGTCATTTCGTTCGGAAAAACTGCGGTAACATTTTTCCGGACAACGCACAGCATTCCAGATAGCTACGGCATTGTCGTCAAAACACCGGTCGGGCAAATTGTGCATACGGGCGATTTTAAATTCGACTTTACGCCTGTTGGTGAGCCAGCCAACTTAACGAAGATGGCTGAAATCGGAAAAGAAGGCGTCCTTTGTTTGTTGTCCGACAGTACAAATAGCGAAATTCCGCATTTTACGATGTCTGAGCGACGCGTCGGCGAAAGCATTCACGATATTTTCCGAAAAGTACAAGGTCGCATTATTTTTGCGACGTTTGCTTCCAACATTCACCGCTTACAGCAAGTCACCGAAGCGGCTGTGTTAAACAACCGGAAAATCGCCGTATTTGGACGAAGCATGGAAGCGGCCATCGAAATTGGACAACAGCTCGGCTACATTAAATGTCCGAAAGATACGTTCGTTGACGCTACGCAAATTAATCGCCTTCCTGCCCATCGCGTGACCATTCTTTGCACCGGAAGCCAAGGTGAGCCGATGGCGGCGTTATCGCGCATCGCCAATGGGTCGCACCGTCAAATTCAAATTATGCCGGGGGATACAGTCGTCTTTTCATCTTCGCCAATTCCGGGCAATACTGTAAGTGTCAATCGCATCATTAACATGCTTGCGCGTGCAGGAGCGGAAGTCATTCATGGACCGCTTAGCGACATTCATACGTCTGGTCACGGCGGACAAGAGGAACAAAAATTAATGATTCGCCTCATGAAACCGAAATATTTCATGCCGATTCACGGTGAATATCGCATGCAAAAAATGCATGTAAAACTAGCTGTCGATTGCGGTGTACCAGAAGAAAACTGCTTTATTATGGACAACGGAGAAGTGCTCGGCATTAGTGAAGAAGGCGCAAGCATCGTCGGCAAAATCCCATCTGGCTCCGTCTATATCGACGGAAGCGGCATTGGCGATATCGGCAACATCGTCTTGCGCGACCGTCGCATTTTGTCGGAAGAAGGATTAGTCATCGTCGTTGTGAGCATCAACATGAAAGAAATGAAAATTGCCGCAGGTCCAGACATCATTTCACGCGGATTCGTCTACATGCGTGAATCGGGCAATTTAATTAACGATGCACAACAGCTTATTGCGAAACATTTACAACAGTTACTCGAACAAGGAACAAATCAATGGTCAGACATTAAAACAGAAATTACCGACACCCTTGCGCCGTTTTTATACGAAAAAACGAAGCGAAAACCGATGATTTTACCGATTATTATGGAAGTGTAAAAAAAGAAGGTGCCCGCTTGGACACCTTCTTTTTTAACGTAATTTTCGAAAGAAGTCCCCCGCCTCAAAGAACGTGACGAGCGGCAGCCTAGAGATGAGGAGAAGTAAAATGTTTGCGAGAGAAAAAACAAGTTCGTGCTTTGGTATAATCAGGATCCTGTCGAATGTGTTCATTGACAGAATATATTTTGTTGAATATAATAAAAATACAAATGTGGGGTGTGTTAGTTACCCATGATTAGTCTTTCGCCACCATTAAAAATTGCACGACGAAAGGCTGGACAAGTGACTTGAAAACTTGTCGCTCATCCGCAAGCGACTCATAAGTGGCGGATTCGAAAACTTGTCGCTCATCCGCAGGCGACTCATAAGTGGCGGACTCGAAAACTTGTCAAAAAAGAAGTGGGGTATCCGCTTCTTTTTTTTAGATTGGGGTATTACGATATGTCTGAACATTTTAAAATTTATTTTATCAAGGAAGAATTTTTTTCAATCACCGACTGGACACAATATAAGGTACCTATAAAAGAGAGAAGACCTGCGTTAATTTTAGTCATTGAAAAAGAAGAATTCCCTAATGGGCTGTTTTGTATCCCCATCACAAAAGATAATGATAAAGATGGAAAGATTAAAGCATTGTCGATAAAAAGACCAGATTTTATACACCCCATAAAAATCAATCGTTATGATAGTTATTTATTGATACAAAATATGTATATTATTCATAAACAATTCATTGGACAACCATATACTTTAAATGATGTTCCTTTTGAAATTAAAAATACAAAGATTCAGAGAGAAATAATGAAAAAAGTGAAAAAAGTGGATGCACTTTTGAAACAAGGAGTCATTCATTACGTACCAAGAGAAAAAGTGTTTGAAATCCAATTAAAATATCTAGAAGAGAAACAAAAAACTTCAAAAATTTCACAAATAAATAGCTATGAAAGAAGTTAGCAATATGCTCTATCTTTTTTAAGAAGGTGCCCGCTTGGACACCTTCTTCTTTATTCTCCCACGACTTCCCTCTCGAAGCGGTCGATGTCTTGATCGGCACCGATGACGATTAAAATGTCCCCTTCGTAAATGACTTCTGATGCAAGCGGTGATACGATAATGTCGTTGTTTCGTTTAATCGCCACGATGTTAATACCGTATTTGGCGCGAATGTCTAATTCAAGGAGCGAATGACCGTGCAGTCGTTCGTTTGCGACAATTTCAACGATGCTGTGGCGATCGGATAGTTCTAAATAGTCGAGCACGTTGTTTGAAATCATATTGTTTGCAATCCGTTCGCCCATATCTCGTTCGGGATGGACGATGTGGTCAGCACCGATTTTTTTCAACACTTTTTCATGATAATCGTTCGTTGCTTTCACTGTAATTTTTTCAACGCCAAGCTCTTTTAAAATTAATGTCGTTAAAATGCTCGCTTGAATGTTGTCTCCGATGGCAACGATGACGTGGTCAAAATTACGAATGCCTAAACTTTTTAAAACATTTTCATCCGTTGAATCCGCAACGACCGCTTGCGATGCAATTGATGCGTATTCGTTCACTTTATCTTCATTCGTATCGATCGCAAGCACTTCCATGCCTTGTTCGCTTAACGTGCGGCAAACGCTACCGCCAAAGCGTCCGAGACCGATGACGGCAAACTCTTTCTTCTTCATCACAAATCCCCTCTTGTTCGATATTCATCAATGACGCGAATAATTCGTTTTTCTAACATATTCATTCCACCGCTTCCTGCTTGGTAATGGCGAAAATGACCATCTGCATCAAATATATAGTACGTCGGCACACAGCGATTATCAAACGCTTCTTTTAACCGATGGTCGTTGTCAATGAAAAGCGGATGGGTAATGCCGTATTGTTCAGCTAGCTGTTGGACGACTTCTACGTTTTCGTCGCCATCGCGTCGCGGCATATGAATAGAAATGACGTGTAATTCTCCTTCATAGCGATCGCGAAATGCGTTTACTTGTTTAATTCCTTCTTTACAAAGATGGCAACTGACCGCCCAAAAATGAATGAGCGTCGGTTTTCCAATAAGCTGTTCACGAGTGACATTTCCGTTTAGTACGACTGTTGCTCCGTCTAATGATGGCATAAGTTCTCGTAGTTTCATCATTATTCTTCCTTTACTTTATGATTTCCTTTCCAAGTGACGTAACGAGTAAGCAGTTGAATGGCAACATCGATCGCCTCTTCGTTTGGGTTTAATTTCGCATGATGTAAGCCGAACGGAGATTGCACCCCGAGCCAAAACATAAAACCAGGAATGCGCGCAAGCATGTAGCCGAAATCTTCGCCCGTCATCGCTTCTTGACAACGAACGAGGTGTACATTTGTTTCTTTCTCAACAAATTGCATAAATTCGTTCGTTAACGTCTCGTCGTTGTACACTTGATAATACATCGAACCGTAATCAATGTGCGCTTGGCAGTCGTAAGCGACTTCGATGCCGCGCACAATCGCTTCAATGCGCCCTTTCACTTTTTCCATCGCTTCTGGTGAAAGTGTACGAATCGTTCCTTCAAGCCGTGCGCGCTCAGCGATAACGTTTTGTACCGTCCCGCTCGTTAGTTTGCCAACTGTAATAACAGCGCTATCGAGCGGATTGACGTTGCGTGAGACAATCGTTTGCAGTTGCATGATAAGGGAGCTTGCCGCAACGACCATATCTTTCGTTTCATGCGGAAACGCAGCATGCCCTCCTTTGCCGATTAAGTCAATAAACAGTTCGGACGTGTTCGCAAACAATAACCCTTCTTTTGTTGCGATCGTTCCGACCGGATATTCTGGAGCAATATGCAAAGCAAGGATCATATCGGGCATCCATTGTTTCATTTCGTCGCTCTCCAACATCGGAAGCGCCCCGCCCGGTCCTTCTTCGGCTGGTTGAAAAATAAACAGCATGTCATCACGAATGGGATGATGAACAACATGAGTGAGCACACCGAGGGCAATCGCCATATGCATATCGTGCCCACACGCGTGCATCCGCCCTTCGTGCATCGAGCGAAACGGGACGTCCGTCTGCTCGTCAATCGGCAGCCCGTCCATATCGGCGCGATAACCGATCGTCTTCGTTGGTGCAGTGCCATGAACGCGCACGAGAATACCTGTGCGCCACGTTTTGATTTGCAGTCGCTCAGACGGAAGGGTGGCAAGATAGTCTAATATGTATTGTTGTGTTTTAAACTCTTGAAAGCCGAGTTCGGGAATTTGATGCAAATCGCGGCGAATGTTTATAAACATTTCGATCCTCCTTTTGAAAAAAGCGTGGAATCGATCCACGCTTTATAGTTGACGAAGTTCTTGTTTAATTTCTACTTTTGCTTTTGTTTTTTCGTCGATTTGTTTAATGACGCGCGCCGGTACGCCAGCAACGACCGTATATGGCGGCACATCTTCTGTCACAATCGCACCAGCGGCAACGACCGCACCTTTTCCGACCGTCACTCCTTCTAAAATGACCGCGTTTGCTCCGATCATCACATCGTCTTCTACGATAACCGGTTTTGCTGATGGTGGTTCGATGACGCCGGCAAGCACAGCGCCTGCCCCAACGTGACAGTTTTTCCCTACTGTCGCCCGTCCGCCGAGCACCGCATTCATATCAATCATCGTACCTTCACCAACAACGGCACCGATGTTAATGACCGCACCCATCATAATGACGGCATTGTCGCCAATTTGCACTTGATCGCGAATGATCGCTCCCGGCTCAATGCGCGCTTTAATATGTTTTAAATCAAGAAGCGGAATGGCTGAATTGCGACGGTCGTTTTCAACGACGTAGTCTTCAATCTTATGTTTGTTTGCTTCAAGTGCCGCTTCAATGTCTGCCCATTCGCCAAATACGACGCCTGTCTGACCTGTAATAAATGTTTTCGCGCTCGGACCGAAATCGATGTCGGCAATGTCTCCTTTTATGTATACTTTCACAGGTGTTTTCTTTTTGCTGTTTTGAATAAACGAAATAATTTCATTTGCATCCATCATCATTTGAAGTTCCTCCTTGTCGTTTTATTTTTTTACTTTAACAAATGAAACAAACGGTGACAAGCTTATTTTCGCTTTTCGTACATCGAGCGATTGAACCGCTTTAATATTTCTCGACGCGTCACGATCCCTACAAAGTAGCCGTCATCGTTTTCGACGCAAACGAACGGATGGTCAATAAGCAGCTTCAACGCTTTTAAAAATGAATCGTTCACATGTAAACGCGGGATGTTGCGTTGCATCGCCTGTTCGACTTTCATCGTTTCAAGCCGCTCAAATTCAATGCGCTCTACACCTAAAATCGCATCCATAATCATCGTCATGCTGATGAGCCCTTGCAGTTGATACGTCATGTTTAACACTGGGATGGCTGAATATCCTGTGCGCGTCAATACTAATAATGCGTGTTCTAAATGATTCCCTACTTGCACGTGCGCCACTTTATCGGACGGAATCATCAGTTCAACGAGCGATGGTTGTTGCATCGTCATTCCGCCTTTCACAATGTAATCCCCATTTGTCATTGTACCATGTTCGTTTCGATATGGGAAAGCGCAAAAAAAGCCTTCACAGTAGGTGAAGACTTAATTCAACAAATCAAAAATTTCGATGGCGATCATATCAATGTTGTCAAACTGATACGATTTCGGCTTCTCGCCTTTTTCGTACACTTCTAATACGAACGTGTTCGTTTTTTCGTAATATGTGACGCTACATTTTTTTTCACCGTTCACTTCGAAGTTACGTTGTGGTGCCTCATTCGTTCCTGTTTTTTGTTCTTGCAAGCTAATTAAACGTTGGATAATGCCTAATAATTGCGACATGACGTTCATTCCTTTCCGATACGTATTTCAACGACTATTCACTACTGTACCAAGATTCGAGGAAAAAGTAAACAAAAACGAAAGCCCACCATAGCGGGCTTACGTTTGAAGCGCGACGTATGCAATATAACCGAGCAAAAGAGCGACAAACACGATGTAAGCAATAAATACCGGATTGCGTACATACGGATGAGCTGCCACTTTCTCGCCAACACTCGTGTCGTATTCGCCTTGCGTTTTTTGGCGCTTGCCAACTTGATACGTATACACAAATCCCCCAACTAATACCCCGCTTACGATCAGTAAAAGCATCCAAGAAAATGTGTCCATCATCACTCACCTCAAGCTTACTTTTCCACCGCAAGCGACGTTTTATTACAAATGGGCGTTATGTTCAAATAAATACTCGTACGTTAAGTCGATAAATAAATAATGGTGTTCATCAATCGGATACGAATATGTGCGAATCATTTCACCTGTTTCAATATCGCTGTACAAATCTGATAAAATGCCGCGCTTGCGTGAGCGCATGCGAATAATGTTTTCTAAAAAGTACGGACGCCAACTCCAGTTTTTCATTTCGTATTGGGGCTGTAACTCCCACGTTTCGCCTTGCTTAAATATGTTTGCGGACTGTTGAAATCCGTCTTCATCGCATATGTAAATGCGAAAACTGCAATCGCTTAACTGTTTGGCTAAGGCAGAAATGAGTTCGTTAAACGATGACGCTTTTTTATATTTAGAAACGAGCTCGGAAATGCGCGCTTGAAACTGTTCGGAAATGTCATACAACGTTTGCAGTTTCTTTTTTTCGTGCTGAATGAACGTATGAAACTGAGTGCGCAACGTTTCTTTTAATAAGTCTTTCGGAAGAAATGATGGCGAAGGTTCGTGCAAATAATAGCCTTGATAATATCTTCCCCCATTTCGCCACGCGTATTGCAGTTGAAAGGCGTTTTCAATCTCTTCATACAAAAGCGTTGCGCCAATTTTGCGCGCTAAAAGCGAGATCGAATACAGCACATCATCGTACGATACGGTTGACGTGCGCAACGAATGTAAATCAATTTTTAATAAATCGGGCGCCAACAGACGAATGCGATCTAAATTGCTGCTTTCTTTTCCGATGTTATCAACCGCAATTTGAATGCCGTATGTACGCAAATACGTCAATACGTGCCCGAGCTGTTGAATGTCGCCTTTGAAATGATGTTCGGTTATTTCGAGGACGACTTGGTTTAATCGCAATCCTTTTTCTTTATATGGAAGAAGTAATTGTAAAAATGATTCGCCTCGATCAAGCATTAACACGTTTGCGTCACGATTGATAAAAATAAGCGATGCTGGCTGTTCGTTGACAAACTGTTCGAGCGCCTTCGTCGTTATGGCAACATCGACTTCCATACGAAACTCTTCTGGAATTGTTTCGTCGTGAAAAAATGGACCGAGGCTGATGACTTCACCATCTTGTTGAAAGCGACCGAGCACTTCATATCCAACGATGCACTGCTCATCAGCACTAAAAATCGGCTGATAATGCGGGACGACTTGATCGATATGTGTTAAAATGTCTAGCGCATCCAAAACGACGCCTCCTCCCCCGTTTTTTCAACCATTATATCATAAGAAAAATAAAAGTGTTTGTTAGGAAACAAAAGAAAAGCGACGCCAATAAACGTCGCTTTAAAACGGATGTTGATTGAGCCATTGCCCGCCATCAACGGTAATGCATTCCCCATTAATGTAGGCAGCCGCATCAGAAAGTAAAAACGAGGCGACACCTGCAATTTCTTCTGGCGTCCCGAAGCGTCCGAGCGGCACGCTATCTTTCACACGTTTTTCCATCTCCTCTGATAAAATAAGCTTTTCTGCCCCGCCTGTTCGCTCAATTGGACCTGGCGCGATGGCATTCACGCGAAAGCCGTATTTTTTCCCCCATTCGACTGCTAATGTGCGCGTCATCGTCAACACGCCTGCTTTCGCACATGCGGAATGAATGACGCCCGCTCCTGCCCCCCACGCATATGTAGCGACAATGTTAATGATCGACCCTTTTTGTCCTTTTTCGATCCAATAGTTCCCCACTTCTCGGCTACAATAAAACGTGCCGTTTAGGACGATGTCAATGACGCTATTCCAACCGTTAACGGATAGCTTTTCGGCTGGACAAATAAAGTTGCCGGCAGCGTTGTTAATTAATGCATCAATTTTTCCAAAGCGCTCATCTGTTTCTTTCACCATCGCCGCAACTAATTCTGGTTTGCGTACGTCCATAACGATTGGTAAAACGCTGCCACCGATGTCAGCTGCCGCTTCTTCAAGCGCTTCTTTTCGTCTTCCTGTAATGACGACATGCGCCCCTTCATCCGCAAAACGCTTCGCCATATATTTCCCCATGCCACTTGAACCGCCTGTCACAATAATGACTTTTCCGTTCATTTCCTCATCCCCTTTTATGAATGGTTATTCATTCATTTTTATTGTACTATATATTCAGAAAATTTTTAACATTGTTTTTGCTGTTTTTATGAACTTTTTTCTTTTATAATGGGTGAAGAACATTTCATATGTAAGGTTGAAGCGAATGAAACGACGAGATTTTTTTAAAACGATTTTTTCTTTATTCGTCAAAGGAGCTTTGCTTTCCACTGCCGGATACATGTACGCAAAGTATGTAGAACCGCAACAGTTGACGGTACGGCGATACGATGTCGTCCATCCGCTCATCCCGAAAAGCTTTGACGGATGCCGACTGCTTCAGTTTAGCGATGTACATTTAGGGTATCATTATTCTGTTGACCATTTTCAACGGGTCGTGAAACGAATGAATGACCTCGATCCGCATGTCATTTGTTTTACAGGAGATTTACTAGATGAACCGAATCAATATGAACATGTCGATGCGATTACATCGCTGCTCACCCAACTTCACGCTCCACTAGGGAAATTTTGCATTTACGGAAACCACGATCATGGCGGATACGGAACAGACATATATAAACGAATGATGACAGCAAGCGGATTTCGACTACTTGTCAACGAATGGGTAACGATTGAACGAGGACATGAACGAATTGCGATCGCGGGGTTAGATGATTTTATGCTCGGTAAGCCTAATTTCGCCAAAACGGTGCAACAGTTGCCGAAAGAAACGTATACGATCGCTTTAATTCATGAACCTGATCTTGTGACGCAAGCGAGCGTCTATCCGTTTCATCTTCAATTGTCAGGTCATAGCCATGGGGGGCAAATTCAACTGCCTTGGATCGGCCCGCTCGTAACCCCTCCGCTTGCGAAACAGTATGTTGAAGGATTTTATGACATCGGGCAGCTCACATTGTATGTCAATCGCGGACTTGGTACGACGCGCATGCCGTTTCGCTTTTTAACGCCGCCAGAACTTACGTTGTTTACGTTAAAAGCCGGGTCATAACATCAACCCGGCTTGAAATAAACATATGCTCCCAACGATTGAAGCGCCGACATAAAGAAGCGCTTCTTTATATTTTTTATGCGATAAGAGTTGAATGGCTTCGACGCTAAATGTTGAAAACGTCGTAAACGCGCCGAAAAATCCGACCGTCACTCCAACCGACTGGACGTCGTGGGCAAGCGTGATACCGAGCCCAAACGAACCGATCCAGTTAATAAATAAAATGGAAAGAGGCACAGGTGACTGTTTCGTCCAACGCATCAGCCATATGCCAAGCTTGTACCGACACCACGCCCCTAACGCGCCACCAAGTGCGACATACATCATGACGCCTCACCTACGCTTCTTGCACCGATCCGTTCTCCGACATATACGCCCACATAACAACAAAGCAACCCACCAACGAAAGAAACAAACACATATATGTTCGCTAATCCGATATGTTCGTGCCATAACACGACCGTTTCCTTACTAAACGTCGACATCGTCGTCAATCCGCCGCAAAATCCTGTACCGATCGCAAGCCGCAACCATTCAGCCATTTTTCCTTTTCCGACGTAAGACGTCAATGCGCCAAGCAAAAACGAACCGATGTAATTGACAAACAACGTTCCCCACGGAAATGTAAGAAACGGGAAAAGAAGCGCAACGCCGTATCGGCATAACGCTCCGAATGCTCCCCCAATGGCGACTGCTCCACTTTCTTTCATTCAATCATCCCCTACTCTTCATCGTCTGCGACATCATACGCCATTTGAAACAACATCATTTGGCTATCGACTTCTTCTTCGTCTTCTTTTCGTTTCACATATTCGTACTCGCCATCTTCATTTTGTTCGCGCGCTTTGACGTTATCAGAAAGCAAAATGTGTAACACCTCAATAAGCCGCTCTTTTAATTGTTGACGGAAAATCGGGAATAAAATTTCGATGCGGCGATCCATATTGCGCGTCATCCAATCGGCAGACGATAAAAAGACGCGTTCTTTTCCATGATGATGAAAATAATAAACGCGGCTATGTTCTAAAAAGCGGCCGACGATGCTGCGAACGCGAATATTTTCACTTACTCCTTTCATTTGTGGGCGCAAACAACAAATACCCCGCACAATTAAATCGATTTGTACCCCTGCTTGCGACGCTTCGTACAGTTTCATGATGAGCTGTTTGTCCGTTAGCGAATTCATTTTCGCGATGATGCGTCCGTCGCCGTATTGTTTATGGTAACGAATTTCTTCATCGATCAGTTGTAAAAATTGTTGTCGTAAATCAAACGGAGCGACGACTAAATGATGAAACTCAGGCTTTTCCATATAGCCGCTTAAATAATTAAAAAAGTTTGTCGCATCTTCACCAAATTGTTCGTTTGCAGTAATGAAACCGAAATCGGTGTACACTTTGGCAGTCGCATCGTTATAATTGCCTGTACCTAAATGAACAAATCGCTCAATGTTTCCGTGTTTTTGCCGAACGATTAGCGTAATTTTACTATGCGTTTTTAAATGCGTCATGCCGTAAATGACGTGACACCCTGCCTTTTCAAGCTCCTTCGCCCATTGCACGTTATTTTCTTCATCAAACCGTGCCTTTAATTCAACGAGAACGGTCACTTGTTTCCCGTTTTCAGCTGCGCGCTTGAGCGCTTCAATAATGGGAGAATCACCGCTGACGCGATACAACGTCTGTTTAATCGCCAACACATGAGGGTCATCGGCCGCATCGGAAATAAAGTCGATGACGGGTTCAAACGACTCGTACGGATGATGGAACAATAAATCTCTTTCTTTCGCTTTTTCAAATATGTCTTCCTCATCATCTAAATCTTTTGGCGGTTGCGGAATGAGCGTTTGAAACACGAGATGTTCTTTGTATCGTGCTACTTCATGATAAAACGAAAACAAAAATGTTAAATCAATCGGACCGTCGATTTTGTATACATCTTTTTCATGAATTTCTAGTTCGTCTAGCAAATAATCGAGCACCCACTCATCAAATCCTTTTTTGCTCATTTCGAGCCGCACCGCTGCGCCCCATTTTCGCTTTTTTAACTCTTTTTCAATTTCTTTTAATAAATCGCGCGCCCCTTCCTCGTGAATCGTTAAATCGGCGTTGCGCGTAATGCGAAATTGCGTAACAGACGAAACGTTGTAGCCTTTAAATAGCGTATGAATAAACGTCGTGATGACGTCTTCTAATAGCGCATACATGTGCGTGTCGTTGTTTGCCGGCAAAGGAATGAAACGACTTAACACGGACGGCACTTGAACGATCGCTAATTTTTTTCGATCGTCTTCCTCTTCTTCATCATCTTCAAGAACGATTGCTAAATTTAAGCTTTTATTTAACAACATCGGAAACGGGCGATACGCATCGACCGCCATCGGCGTTAACACCGGGAAGATGTTTTTCATAAAATACGACTGCAAATACGTTGTTTGTTCGTCGTTCCATTCATTTGGGGCAAGCAAATGTACCCCTTCAGCACGTAGCATCGACAATAACGTTCGATTGTACATGTCATACTGCCATTTCACAAGCTCATGCGTTTTTTTCGCAATTTTTTTTAACTGTTCTTTCGGCGTTAATCCCGCTTTATTTTCTGGCTTATTAAAACCAGCTTTCACTTGATCTTTTAAGCCCGCCACGCGCACCATAAAAAACTCATCTAAGTTCGAGCTAAAAATCGCTAAAAATTTTAATCGTTCTAATAGTGGATTGCGCTTATCCATCGCCTCTTGCAAGACGCGCTCGTTAAACGCAAGCCAACTTAATTCGCGGTTATTGTAATAACGCGGATGACTAAAATCCATCCTCATCCCTCCAGATGAAATTGTAATTGAATCGGTCGTTTTAACATTTTTTCGACATGTTTTTTATGTTTTTCGGCTTGATACTCTTCCGCTTTAAATGATTGATTACAAAAAATGTGTATAACGATCGTTTCTTGTTGAAGTTCAAGTTGCAGACGGTTGACAATATTTCGTTTTGTATCATTTAAGCTGTAAGCAAATTTTAATAGGGCGCCAAGAAAACGAAGCTTTTTTTGTTCTGCGCGTGTAAACCATGTGTGAAACGGCTGGACGTATTGTTTAAACAACGTTTTATTTTTAAACGAAGCGACAAGCGCGAGCTGTACGCGGTCACGATGGCTTAAGCCGTCGATCGTTCGATTGGCTAAAATGTAAAACGTATGTTGACTGCTCGCTTCTTCATCGACATATTGTCCTAAATAAAACACGTGAGTAGCGCGCTTTAATAAAACGAGGTCTTCTCCTGTCAATGGGAAAAGAGCGAGCGCACGCATTTGTTCAAACAGTTGAGTGACTAGTTTTAATACGTGCTGCACATGGTTTGTATTTACTTCGTAGTCTTGGGCTAATTCAAAAAAACTTTCATCTAATACGCTGGGAAAAATAATCGGCCCAAACTGTTCGTAAAAAATGCCGTCACGTAACCCTTTTCGGCTTAAAATAAACGTCGTCGCATCGACTGTTTCGTATAACGTTTGAAACACTTCAACCGCCGGAATAATTAAATCGGCCCGATCTTTTGACAACGCTTCGACTTTTTGTAGTTGTTCAAATGTAAGACCACGCAAATATTTTTTCACTTGAACGATATGTTCGCGATTCATTTCATATTGATGAATGCCGGCAATCGGGTAGTTTTGGAGCATTTGATGCACTTGTACGACGTTGCGGGCGCTTCCGCCAATCGCAATGATCGGAAGTTTTCGTTGTTTTAGCCATGGAAGCGATTGAAATTGCTTTTCAACGTATCCCCGCAACGTTTGTAATTCTTCATCCGTCGGAACATCCCCAGCGACAAATTCGCGCTTTAGCGATAACGCCCCGAACGGAAAGCTATGATAATCGACAAGTTCACGATTGTAAAAATACGTCACTTCCGTACTTCCACCGCCAATATCAATCGTAATCCCTTCGTGAAACGATGTCGATTGAATGACCGCTAAAAAACCGTAGTATGCTTCTTCGTATTCGGATAAAATACGAATACGAAAGTCGGTCCGTTCAGCAACGATGCGAACGATGTCGTCGCGATTGCGCGCTTGACGAATTGTAGCGGTCGCCACGCATTTCACATCGTGCAGACGATGAAAGCGTGTTACGTCTTGAAACGTCAAAAGCCCATCTAAAAGCACACGTAGCCCTTCCTCCGTAAACACACCATCTTCTGTTAAATAATTGCGCAATCGGGCAGCAATTTTTACGTTTTCCCTTTCTCGTAAGCGACCGCTTTTACTTTGTTCATAAATGACGAGGCGCATCGTGTTTGAGCCAATATCAATAATACCGTATTTCAACAGGAATCCCCCCTTATCGTGAAATGGAAAAAATAAATTGAAAATTTTCCAAAAACATAAACGATCGTGTATAATATAAGTGTACCAAAATAAAAAGGAGTTGAGTAAATATGGAAACAGTCGAATGCACCGTGGAAAACTTATCGGTCGCACTGTTTACGGTCAACCGTCATGCGAAAACGGCGTTAAATCCTTCTTACTTGTATTTGCTGAAGAAAAAAACGATTGAAAAAATGCTCGAAGAAGGAAAAGCGAAAAAAGTTGGGCTTCACTTTTCCCGAAATCCGAAGTACAGCCAGCAAAAGTCGGATGTGCTTGTGGCGATCGGTGCGTATTACTTCCACATACCTCCAACAAAAGAAGACTTCAAGCATTTGCCTCATCTCGGTACGTTGGACGATTCTTATCGCAACCCTGTTGTTAAAATGCCGTTGTCTCAAGCCAAACGATTATTACAAGCGTATACAGGCATTTCACCGGAAGACGTAGAGCCGAAACCGAAACGGTACGATTGGTCGCGTCCGCATCGGTTCGGGAAAACGTTTCGCTAAGGACAAGCTCACGTAAACAATGGACATATTTTATTATATGACACAAAAGGGCGGCCTCTTAATGAGATCGCCCTTTTTTCTGTTGGACTAATTGTTCGAATTGTTCGGTAGCAAGCGGTTTGCTGAAGTAGTAGCCTTGGGCGCGGTCGCATCCTTCTCGTTTTAAAATCGCAAGCTGTTCTTCTGTCTCCACTCCTTCAGCAACGACTTTCATTTGTAAGCTGTGTGCCACTTGAATAACCGCGCGCACGATCGATAAGTCATATGAATGTTTCACCATATCTTGCACGAACGAACGGTCGATTTTAATGATGTCAACCGGCAATTTTTTCAAATAGTTTAACGAAGAATAGCCTGTCCCGAAATCGTCGACAGCGAGCTGCAAGCCTAAATTTTTTAACGACTGCAACTGCGCAAGGACGTAATCGATATGATGCATCGCCATACTTTCGGTAATTTCTAATTTTAAACAAAACGGGTCTAAATCGTACGTGCGGAGCACATGTTCAATATGTTTCACTAAGTCGGCTTGCAAAAATTGTTTAATAGAAACGTTGACACCAATTTGCACGTGTGGTAGCCCTTTTTCTTTCCATTTTTTACTTTGTTCACATACGTTTCGTAACACCCAATCGCCGATCGGTTGAATTAAATTCGTTTCTTCCGCAATTGGGATAAATGTTGCTGGCGAAATCCAGCCGCGCTTCGGATGAAACCAGCGAAGCAGCGCTTCAACCGCCACAATATCGCCTGTTTGAATGTCGACGATCGGTTGATACTGAAGCGTAAATTCGTTTTGTTTTAACGCTTTGCGAATGCTATGTTGAATGTACAATTTTTCTTCGTTCGTCTTTTTTAACTCGTTCGTATAAAAACAATATGTATTTCCACCGTTTTCCTTCGCCGTTTCTAACGCTAAATCGGCGAGCGAAACGAGCGTCGTCCAGTCGGTTGCATCATCTGGAAATACACTTACACCAATGCTTGGTGTCACCGTTAATTCATGTTCAGTTAAGTAAAATGGTGTAGAAAAGGACTGAATAACGTCGTCTATTGCACGGCGTATGTCATGCCGTTTCGCCGTATAAAAAGCGAGAAAAAATTGGTCGCGATCTTGCCGCGAAATGACGAGATGTTGGTGCCGTTGCAGCCGCTCTGCCACTTGTTTTAACAATTCATTTCCGCACTCATAGCCAATTAAATCATTAATAAATTTAAAACGATCTAAATTAAGCGACAATAATGCGAAAGGCTCACGCTCGTTCATTCGCTCCCAAAGCATATGTTGAAACGATTCGTACGACAATGCTCCTGTCAACGAATCGTTATAGCCGTCCGTCGCTAACAAAAAGAAACCGGTCCAAACGATATGCGATTGAAACAAATGAACGTGCACATACGCAGGACGATCGTCAACAACTGTTTTTCCGCGCCATACGTTCGCATCGCGCAATGAAGAGACGATGCCGTCGGTACGCTCAACGAACTGATGAACGTCATGGTAACGACCCGATAGTTGTCGTAACAATGAATCGTCCATGTAAACAATCGTTCCGTCCCGATCGGTAATAAAGAAAAGAGCGTATTGATCAAACTGTTGCCCAACGGCCTCCCATTTCATCAATGGAGGGTGTTGGTACAGAAACTGCTGTTCATTCATGTTGTAATCCTCGCTTTTTGTTTTCTTCCCTCCTTCTTTTATTAAACCATATGGCATGATGATTGAAAATAACTTTTCATCAAGAAACGGAAATTAGTCAATTGTTCCTGTACGTAAAATGGACACATGCATATCGACATCCATTTTTGCGTTGTCATATAACTTGTACCATTGTTTATCCGTCAACTGCAATGCGCGCACCGAGTGGTCGTACATTTGCCCGAAGCCGATCGGATCGGTTTTGTATGCTTTTAGTTTATTTAATAGTTGCTCTATTTCTTTTTTCATTTGTTTTTCAATCGCCCGCTCAAGAATGTGGACATTCATTTCCATAATCGGCTTCATTTTTTCGGACATCTCTAAAATTTCCGCTTGCAACTTGACGGTGATGCGAAAATGCGGAACTGGCTCTTGGCTAATAAGTTTGATTTTTCGCTTTGTTTTTATTTCATTAATAACGATATTGACTTTGTTTCCTTTTTTGTTTATCAATAACGGGGCGACATCGTCACGCGATACTGTAATATTTTTCAACCCCGATTTATATTGTGATGCTAATATTTTAATATAAAAACTTTCATCAAGCCGTACCGTCCCGACAAATTTGTCGCCGCGAAATAGCGCTACTTTTTCAATAATCGGTTTATCGTCACGCAACGATAAATAAGGTAAAATCGGGTCTTTTCCGACATCGTAATAACTATGAATAAACTCATGTAACGTTGCAGCTAACAGCGATTCGGTGCGCAAGTTTTTTTCAATTAACCGATATAAATACGTCCCGATGTCTGGTGTATCTTCATGCTTTTTACTTTTCAAGATTTCCTTTGCATTCGGCTCGCCAACCGCTAAATAAACGAGCGAACCGATATTCGCATCGCGTTGCAACGTATCGGTTAACGTAAAAACACCCTCTTTTTCAGCGAGCTCTTTTCCGTATACGACGACGCGAATTTGCCCTGACCCTAAATCGTGGCTCGTTTGCGCTTCTAAATCTTGGCGAAGTCCTTTACTCGTTTTATTCGTTGCCTCAATCACTTCTGACAAAGACGATCTGGTCGTTTGAAACGAAAGCATCACGGATGCCCCTTCGTACAACTTCCCTTTTTTGTCAAACCCAGTGGCCGTAGTGATTCCTTGTCTTTCTAATACGCGTGGCTGTACACATCCGCTTAATAATAACATACAAACGATGAGCCGTTTCATTTCGCGCTCCCCTTTGCCCATTTTTTTATGCGCACAAATACGTACAGTATGAACGGATAAACAAAACTAAGCCAAAATCCGTACCATCCGGCTTGATCAATAAATTCGTTAATGGTGGCACGCTGTTGAAATAATATCGCAACGATAAACGAAAGAAAGCCGAACACGAATAACATATATTTTTGCTTTATATGAAAAAGCGCTTTTCCGCCGCGCGTCATCGCCCACATAAACATGAGCAAATTAGGTAAAATGACGAGCAGCCAAAGCGGAATGACGACATATTCAAATCGCTCAATGAACGGAAATTTCACGATCGTAAACATTGACAACGACGCCCAAATGGTCACATCGAGTTGCTTTGGGCTGAAAAAGGCGATGGCGATGACCGTCACGACAGCGACGAGAAACGTCGTCAGTAAAACGCCAAGCTGGGCGTAACGGTGGACACGGTCTTTTTCTTTGACGAACGGATAGATAATATATAACACTTCAAATCCGAGCATCGTATATGCTGTTTTTAATACACCGTTCGCCATTTGTTTCGGCGTCGCTTCGAGAATGGGCAATAAGTGAATCCATTCGGCATATTTTAACGGTTGAAAAGCGACGATAACAATCCAAATAGCCATAAAAAACGTTAAAAAACTAACGCCCGCAACGAGCCGAAATCCCCCACCATATAGGGCATATACCGTTAAAACAATTAAAATGAGCGCCGCCCCCCAAAGCGGAAAATCAGGGTACATCCACGTGATTGCCATTTCAACGTAACCAAGCAAAATAGACGTATACGCCATTAAAAAGTAGGCGATAACGAGCGCATTGGCGATCCAACCGAATACGCGCCCATAAACGAACGTATGAAGCGAGAAGATGTTGTCATGTTCCGTTGATGTTAACGTTTTATATATGACGAAAACGGCGAGATGAATCCATAATCCGCTAATCAGCACCGCTATCCATGCATCTTGGCGCGCCTCGACAAAAATGACGCGCTGTACGCCGACGATGCCAATCCCGATTTGTGCAGTATGGATGAGAAAAAACACGAGGTAAGCGTTAATCGACAGCCGTTCGTTTGGCGTTTTCATCATTCATCCAAATCCTTTCGTTTCATCGCTTCACGCCATGAAAAGCGACGGGCGTTTTGCGGACGATTCGTCTTCGGACGCTCGCTATAAAACTTTTGTGGCAAACGAATGAGCGCATATTTCATATCGGAGAAACGAAACGGATAAACAGGTGACAAGTACGGGCGCCCAAGTGACGTGAGCTTTAATAGATGAATAAGCAAAATGCTGACGCCGATAAATATGCCGACAAGTCCCCAAAGCGCCGCTAATAAAATAATCGGAAAGCGTAAAATGCGAATCGTTGCGCCCATCTCATAACTCGGCGCCGTAAATGAGCCGAGCGCACTTAACGCAACAATAATAATGAGCACGTTGCTCGTAAATCCTGCATCGACTGCCGCTTGTCCAAGGACGATACCGCCGACGATACCCATCGTTTGACCGACTTTTGTCGGCAAGCGCGCTCCTGCTTCGCGCAACAGTTCAATCATAAACTCAAGAAGCAACGCTTCAATGACGGGAGGAAATGGGACGCGCGAACGCGATTCGCCAATCGTCAAAAGCAAAGCGGAAGGAATGACTTCGTAATGATACGTAATGACAGCAACATAAAGCGGCGATAAAAAAATGGAAGCAAAAATGCCGAGCATGCGAATCGCGCGCAATACAATGCTCATCGTCCAACGTAAATAAATATCTTCTGTCGTTTCAAAAAAGCTAAAAAACGTCGTCGGACAAATAATGACGGTCGGACTTCGGTCAACGAAAATGCCGATGCGCCCCTTCATTAAACTGTACGCTAGTCGGTCAGGAAGCTCCGTTAATAAATATTGCGGAAAAATCGTATACGCATGATCGTCCAATAGTTGAGCTAATACGGAACTGTCGGTCACTTCGTCAATGTGAAGCTCAGACAGCCGTTGTTTCACCGTTTGAACGTTTGTTTGATCGGCAATGTCCTCAATGTATACGACGCGCACATCGAGCGGGTTGCGCACCCCGACCGTCATTTTTTCAGTCACTAATTTTTGATCGGTAATATTTTGGCGCAAAATACGAATGTTCGTATCGATGGACTCGGTAAACGACATTTTCGGACCGAGGACAAGCGATTCCGTTTCCGCTTTTTCAAGCGAACGTTCGACTTTTTCTGCGATGTTAACGGCAAGTCCGTGCGTTTCTCCTTCGATATATATACATGCCCAACCGTCGCGTATGTAAGACGCCATCTCTTTTTCTGTTTCACATACGTGCACCGCACCGATTGGCAAACAGCGAGCGAGCTGTTTTAACGATACGTCTTCTTGGTCATGAATAAATGCCAACACGTTTTGTTGCAAGTGGTCATGATTAATTAAATTGCTTAAAAATAAGACGTCAACCGTTTTTCCTTTGCATTGGATGCGCCGACACATCAAGTCTGGCGAGTGGGCAAGCTGTTTGGCAACCTCATCAACTCGATTTTTTTTCGAAAACCACATCATCTTGCCCCCCTTTTTCTTCCGCTTCGTTTTTTCCTAGTTTGCAATACATCGCAGTTTTTATGCAAAAAAAAAAGAGGAAGCTTTATTTTGCTTCCTCTTGAGGGATCGGAATAAAAATTTCTCCTTGCCGCTCTTTATTTAATAACAATTGTAAAATCGTTTTCGATAGTTGGCTCGGTTGATATGGCTTTACAAAATAACTATTCGCCCCGAGCGCCATCCCTTTTTCTCGTTCTTCTAACGCAGAAGAAATAATAATTGGAATATCGGAAAGCTGTTCGTTTTGTTTTAACGCTTTTAACACGTCCCAACCGGATGCGTCGTGTTCTTCTAACATAATATCTAAAACGACCGCATCCGGCTTTTCTTTTTGAATGAGCTCGATCGCTTTTTTTCCCTCTTTCACATGTTTGACGCGAAATCCGCTATCTTTTAATTCCGCTTCTAATAGCGCCGCTAAATTTTCATCATCTTCAACAATCACGACGTGCGCATGCGCTTGTTTGTCATCGTTGTCGCGCTCATCTTCCTCACCAGGCGCCAAAGCGACGAGCGGAAGAGAGACGGTAAACGTGCTTCCTTTTTTCAGCTCTGATGTGACGCTCACTTCCCCTTCGTGCATTTTCACAATTTCTTTCACGATCGCAAGCCCAAGTCCTGTTCCACCGATGCGGCGGCGGTCGGAGTTATCGACGCGATAAAATTTTGTAAATATGTTTGGCAACGCTTCTTCTGGAATGCCTAATCCTTCATCTTTTACGTCGATGCATAGGCGTTTGTTTTGTTCATATATGCGCACAGTCACGTTGCCGCCATCTGGGGAATATTTGATGGCGTTGCTAATTAAATTCGTAAACACTTGCGCCAATTTATCGCGGTCGCCGAGCACAATCGTTTTGTCCGTCTCTTTTTGAATGTGAAACGTATGAACGGTCGTATTCACTTTTTGTGTGTCAATGACATGTTCAATAATGGGGACGATATCTTCGTATTTTTTATCGTACGTTTGCTTTCCTGACTCCATGCGCTGCACATCTAAAAAGTCGTTAATGAGCGCCGTTAACCGTTTTGCTTCTTGATAAATGGTCGTTAAATATTTCTTTTGTCGCTCTGGCTTCAGTTCCTTCGTTAACATCAGTTCCGTAAAGCCAAGCACGCTCGATAGCGGCGTGCGCAATTCGTGGCTGACGGTGCTGACAAATTCGGACTTCATTCGGTCAACTTCAAACTGTTTCGTAATGTCACGATGGACAAATACCGTCCCTTGTCGCTCCCCATGACGATATAACGGCTTTGCATATACTTGCATCACTTTCCGCTTTTGTGGCAAATGGTACACAAACGGCTCACGTTCTTCATCACCGTCAAAAATAATGGCTCGTAAATAGTCACATAACTTTTCTCCTGCATCAGACTGTTCAACTAAGCTTCGCGCCCATTGTTCGTAGCTTGCTCCTTCCAGTTCAGCGATCGTTTCTTTTTGAAGCAAGTCGGCCATTTGTTTATTGACGATGACGCTATGACCTTTGCTGTCGACGAAATGAATGCCTTCTTGTACCGTATTTAAAATATGTTGCACCGTCTCGCGCGCTTGTTCGGACTGTTCATATAGCGCAATTTTTTGAAGCGAAATCGATATTTGTTTCGTTAACCCGACATATTCTTGCACTTCTTCGTCCGAGAACGGACCGCCAAAGCGGCTGAACACTAAAATAGCTTGCACGTCGCTTTCATTCGAAAGAACAGGTAAAAAAATGTCGTGCACGTACATCGTCTCTTCATGATACCCTTTTTCCGATGCCGCAACTTCACGTTTTAACACGAACGGCTTTTTTTGTTCAAACAATCGTTGATACAATCCGTTGTATACGTACGTTAAAAATTGTTCAATCCCATATGGTGAAAAACCGAACGACGCATACGACTTTTCATCGTTCATTAACACGATCATGCCGCGGTCAGCTTCCATAATGCGCGCCATATGAAAAACGATGCTTTGTAATACGTCTTGCCGATCGAGCGAATTCGATAAGCTTTGAATAAAGTTGTTATACCGCTTTAATTCCCGTTCGCGCGCCTGCATCGCCTCGAGCGCTTGTTCGAGTTCTGCTTGTTGCACTTCTAGTTCATCTTGTTGAGCAAGCAACTCTTCGTTACGCGCCATTAAACTTTCTTCTTTCTCCTGAATGCTCGCTAACATTTTTTTGAAAGCATTAGCTAATTTGCCGATTTCATCTTCTCGTTTGATCGCTCCTTGCATGTCACAAACGATCTGCTCATCGTTCGCAATTTTTTCAGCCACTTTGGCGAGTTCATTAAGCGGTCTTCCGATTTTTTTCGTCATAATGCGTGCGATCATAATGAGCAAAAATAACATGAAAAAGACGAATACGATAAACGCCGTTTGGGCGGTTTTTTCTTGCTTCACTAACTGTCGAAAAGTACCATCTAATTGATCATTTAAGTTGTTTTTATACGTTTTCATTTGAAATTGAAATCGTTCAATCGACGCGGTGCCCCCGTTTTCTGATAAACTTAATACTTTTTGTATATTGCCGCTTTCAAATGCGTCAACCGCTTCCGGAACGAGACGTTCGAAATAATGTTGTGCAAATTGGCGCACTTTCACAACAAATTGCGTATCTTCTTTCGTCGTTGCTGCGCTTTCTAACAGATCAAGCGCAGTTCGGACGTTTTCTTGTTCACGAAAAAAGCTTAACTTAAACTCTTTTCGGTTGAAGGCTAAATAGCCGCGCACATCGGAAAACGCTTGGTTGAACGCTCGCTCGATTTCTTGCGCGTATTTCATTTTCGTTTCGATTTCGTTCTTTTTTTGTTCAAACGACGCCACTAACGATGATTGATACGCCAAAAGGGCAATCGCCCCGACGATAAAGACGACTAAAAATGACGCAACAAGTAAAACAAACTGTCTCGCTAAACTTTGACGAAAATAGTTACGCATCTTCTCCATGTAAAATCGCCTCAATTCGCTCGACTAATTCAAGCGGACTGTACGGCTTTGCCATAAAGTAATCAGCGCCGGCCGCCAGCACGCGCTCTTTGTCCGCTTGTTGACTTTTTGCCGACAACATCATAATCTTTACATGTTTTTTATCAGGCATATTGCGCACATGTTGAATAACTTCTAAACCGGTATATATTGGCATCATATAATCAAGCAAAATTAAGTCGTAATCGTTTTGTTTAATCATGTTGAGTGCTTCTTCTCCGTCGCACGCTTCATCAATATCATGCCCTTCATCTTCGAGCGTGTCGACGACAAGCATGCGCAGCACTTCTTCATCTTCTACTAATAAAATTTTCGCCATTATCGTTTCTCTCCTTCTATTCGTTTATATGTCTCTTTCACAATGGTGTACGATCGCTTGAGCCGCTCATGATACGTCGGCTCCTCCCACGCATCCCACGTGTACGTATAAAACTGTTTCGCATGTAACGTATGTCCTTCTTTTGTTGGATACGAAAATTCGTTTTCATATACGCCGACGCGCATGCCGGCAATCGTTCGACTGCTCGCCAGTCCTTCTTTCCACATATCTCCCATCACTTCATGCATGCTCGGGTCTTTGACGTTAAGAAGCGCCCAAGGGATGCGAATTTCATATCCGTCTTTTTGTTTGCTGACACTGACGTCAGTCAATGAATTGTATGCTTCGTCGTTCGGATTAGCTGTACCGAACGTCATGATACCTGTTTCATAAAAATCGAACGGATACGTTTTTCCTTTAATTTGTAACTTTTTATTGAGCGTAAGGCGAATCGGATGATACATGCCGTTATTTTTTTTGTTCGCATATGGGAGGCGATCAATCATTTGCAACATATGTCCATAATGATAATAAAACGAATCGTAATAACTATCAATCCATAATCTCCCTTCCTTTTCCCCACGTAAATGAAGGATGAAATCAATCCCTTCCGTTCGTACGTTCGGCACATCGAGAATAGTCGATTGTCCTTGATTAAGTATCGTATCAAATAATATATATACGTCTTTGTCTCGCTTAACAGTTGTGTCGTAACGGATGTAAACGTACCGCTCATCGCTCGTCATATAGAGCGCACGGCCGTGCTGTTTGAACGCAGGACGGATGCGGAGAAACTCCCAATCTTCCTTTCTTCCATCTACTTTTATCATCGTCGTTTCATTTTCGGTCGGATCAAAGCTAAGCAAGCCGAATTGTTGCTCGTTCGTTTGGGCATTGGACCAAAACGGACGCCGATCTGGATTGTCGTAGTCCATCGTGTTCCACGTTCGTTTAAACCATTCGTCTTGCCACGTAAAAATAAATCCGCCTCCCATTTGTTCATGGACGATATCTTCAAATAGTTTTTTGTTGATTACACCTTGCTCTTGTTCGGAATGAAACCCTTGGTCCATCCCATATACGTTGCGATGCGTCATGCCGCGCGACGATGGCACGCCAAATTCGGCGACGACGATCGGCATGCGATGCGCTCGTTTCATATCGTGCAAATAGCCGGCATAATTGTTTTTCTCACCGCGATGATCGATATAATTGACGTATTTCGGCTCATAGTTTAAAAAGTCTGGATAATACGGATAAATGTGATACGAAGCAAATAAGCCGCTATGCATCGCTTTTGTCGCATATATGACGTTCGGATTGACCGATACGAAATCTTCTTTTTCTAACGGTTCGCTCGGATGAGTTAACAAATCGGTCGTCACCCAGTTTGTAAAGCTGACTGGCCGTTGCCAGCCGTACGTTTTCGTTTCATAAGCAATCGCTTCATCCATCATGCGCGCCAACCAAATTTCAAACGGTGACGCTCCTTTCGTGTACACATATTCCCCCTCGTAATCACGTAAACCGGCATGCTTCATATTCGTCGCATGAACGACGGTCGGCTCCCACTCGACACCGAAAATCCAGCCGAGTACATATCGTGAAATGTCGTGTTTATACACACCGCTTGCATGACCTGGACGAGGTGGAATCGTTGCCCGTCCATGCACAATGTCAATCGTTCGCTTTATTTCTGCGACAAACTCATCTGTATTTTCTTTTGCAAATGCATCGTTTGTACGTAAAAACGTTTCTTCATTGATCCACACCCCGTGAAATAAATATAAAGGCTGATCTGCAATTTCGTTATATTCATAAAACGCTTCGTAAAACGCTGGCGGATGAATCGTATACACCCGTAAGGCATTCGCATGCATCGCGCCAATTTGTTTAAACCATCGGAAATATTGTTCTTTCGTAATCGCTGTTTCTCCTGGGAAATGCCCCGGTTTTGCGATCCCCATATTCACTCCTTTTAACAACACATTTTCCCATTTTCCGTTTTTATACACTTGCACATATTGCTCTCCGACCCGACCAGCGAGTTGAATGCCATCGTCTGCTTTGGCGACCGTCCGCTCAATCGTTCGCATTTCTTTGTCATATACGTGTGTAAAAATCGTTTTCATCATCGGGACGTACGCTTTCCAATAAAACGATGCGGTGCCGTTCGGATCATGGCGCGTCGTCCATTTCCGCCATATGTCGATACCGGCCGTTCGGTAAATGCTCGGGACATCTCCGTAATCAGCGTAATCGCCGCAAAAATAGTACGCATCGTACCGGTTGTTGCGATGATGAACGATCGCCGGGAACATCGTCGGCAAGCCAATCGCTTGTAATTTTTCTTTTCCACTTTTCGATAACGAAAGCGTATATGTCGCTAACACTTCTTCGTCGTGTAACGGTTTGACAATATCAAACCAATACGAATACGGAATCGAACCGCTCACGCCAAGCTCTTTTTCCCCCTTTTTTGTCGGAGTAAAAAGCACACCTCGTTTGCCAATTTCTTTTCCATGTAAAATGATGAGCCGGTCGTATTCATCGACGAGCACGTAGCCGGATCCAGTAAACTCATATCGTTTATCGTATTGCTTTTCGTAGTTTTCTTTTACCCAAACAGGCACTTCGTCATCTTCAAGCTTCGGGAAATAACGGCCGATCCAGCCCGTCCATTCAACGTTTAATAAGGAGTAAAACGTTTCGCGAACAGATCGTTCCGTTGGACTTGCGAACGAATTAAATTCGGCAATAAGCGTTTTGTTCCCTTCAAACATTGCATCGTGCAAGCGATTAACTTCTTGCTCTGTCAAACCGCCGTACACTTTTTCCGAGCGTTTCCCTTTCTTTTTTTCGGACGTGAAATCATGTTCGTATACACCGTACGTATCCGCCACGTAAATGACGTCGTACGATTGTAGCGATGTCGGCCATGGACGTTCCTGTTTCGTTGTCGGCACAAAACCGACGTAATCTGTTTTCACATCGTAGCGCGATCCGTTTTGTTTCACATATTTTTGTTGATTTAATAGCCAAACGAGCCCTGCATGTTCGCGATACGTCTCATCGGGGACGGTTTTATTAATAATAAGCACGTTTAACGTTGTTTCTGGATTCAGCTTCCATAGCCAATACGGTGAAGAAATAGCGAGAAACATAAACAGTACGTATACAATGAGCCATCGTTGTCGTTTCATCATTTCGACACACCTTTTCTTTTCATTTCTCCCCAACCTTTTCTTTTTAAAAGCGCATCGACAATGCCTTCACAGCGCCATAATACCGTCAACGGACGATACCATAACGTCTCTGTAAAAGAGTAAAAAAAGAGGCGCACGACGTCGGATACGTTTGAAATTTTTCGAATTGTCCATTCTTCTAACAATACAGCAGCCATTGAAAAAATCGAGCCGTACAAAACGAAGACGAGAAATAGCAAAATAGCAAACTCGATATATACGTCGCCTAAGATGAGCGAAATGACGATGAGTATATATCCGATCAGCTCGACGACAGGTCCGAGAAATTCAATGAGTAAAAAATAAGGCATCGAAATGAGCCCGATCGAGCCGTAGCGCGGGTTAAACCACATGCGGCGATGAAGCCAAAGGCTTTCAAGTAGCCCGCGATGCCAGCGGCGGCGCTGTTTGCGTAAATCTGTCATCGACTCTGGTGCTTCCGTCCAACAAACCGGATCAGGAACGTACACAATTTTTTTATTCGCGTTCGTTTCTTTCACTAGTCGATGAAGACGGACGACAAGCTCCATATCTTCCCCGACTGTATGTGCATATCCGCCGGCGCGAATGACCCATTGTTTCGAAAACACGCCAAATGCGCCTGAAACGATAAGCAGTAAATTGTGGCGGCTTAGTCCGATGCGCCCCATTAAAAACGCGCGCAAATATTCAATGACTTGCATGACGACGAGCGGCTGACGGGATAGCCCGATGCGCACGACTTCTCCTTTTTCAATGTCGCAGCCGTTGGCGATGCGCACACTTCCGCCTGATGCGATCACTTCTTCATCTGAGTCGATAATCGGCTTCATCACTTTTAAAAAGGCGCGCCGCTCAATGACGGAATCGCCATCAATCGAGCAAACGTACGGATAAGATGAAAAATTAATGCCCGCGTTTAACGCATCCGCCTTCCCACCATTTTCTTTATCGATGACGAATAAATGGGAAAACTTTCGCGAGCGATATACTGCTCGGACACGTGCCGTTGGTAGCTGTTGGCGAATGACACGCTTTATTTCAACAAGGTCAAAATCTCGTTTCAATCGTTCAAGCGTATCGTCTGTTGATCCGTCGTTAATGATGACAATTTCATATTGCGGATACTCGATGCTCAAAAGCGACCGTACTGTTGCGAAAATGCCTGCTTCTTCATTGTAGGCAGGCACTAAAATAGAAACCGGTTTCGTATAACTGACATCGAGCATTTCTTCATACGGTTCCCATTCGTCCAATTCGTACATGCGTCGCAATTGAACGAACGAAACAACGAGTAAAAACGTATAAAACAAAATGACCGCCACCATAAAATAAAAGACGAACATCGCTGCCATTTCAATCATGTTCCCGACCTCTTTCTAACCATTCAAGCGCCATATCGCGCGCGTAGCGGTCGTCTGATGTTTGCGCAATGTGTTCGAGTATGTCCAGTCCGTTCGGCATGCGCAACAAAGCTTCCGCTGCTTGCGACCGAACGGAAAATACAGCATCTTTCATTAACAAGACAATATGATCGACCATTTCTTGCCGGCGCGTACGTGCGCACAGTCGTAATGCCATTAAACGCTCTTGCCAAACGGAAGATTGGAAATGAACGTGCAATTGTTCAACGTCGAGTGGATATGCCATTTGTGCTAACGCTTTTAATGCACGAACGCGATATTCACTTTGTTCATGTCGGAGCAATGTACATAAAAATGGGGCGTGAGGAAACTTTTGCATAATGCCAATCATGTCAACGATCGCATATTGTATTTTTTCATGCCAATCGAAAAAATGATCGACCATTTTCGCAAACGTATCGTCGTCCATGCGTGATAAAATGAGGCGATAATCAAATTGCGTAAACGATTCATCCGTCTGTTTCATATATTCATATACGTGCGGATGTTGAAAAAGCGCAAACATGTTCAATAGTTGGCGCTTTTCCATCGTCGTCACACGTTTTTGTTCGTACATGTTTTCTAATTCGGGCAAAAGAGAGCGAAGCCCAAAATCTTCAATGTAAAAGAGGGCGTTCATTCGTCTGCCGAGCCGGCGATGATACAATTGCTTACGCAAATAGTCAGCAAAATACGTTTCAGCTAACGATGTCACGCGCGCTCTCACATCTTCGTCGGCGAGCACGCGGATAAAATGGTCGAGCAATTCGATCATCGCGACATATTGCGCAGACGAAGATGGAGCGGGCACTTGTTCATCTCCGTACGCTACATAACGAAGTAACATTGGTTCGTACAATCGTTTGTACGTCTCTACTTCTTTTTTCCAATGCGCGTCTTTTCTTTTTTGCACAATTAAATAAAGGAAGATCGCTAGCAAAATGATCCATAATGTCACGACGATCAAACTAAATAACATAAGTGGATTCGACATCGTTAATTCATCCTTTTTAACATATGACGTATTCTTGCTTCAAGCTCAAGCAATTTAAACGGTTTCGTCATATAGTCATCCGCTCCTAATTCGAGCGCGCGCGCAATGTCGCTTTCGCTTTTTCGCGCGGTTAACATAATAATTTTGTAGCGCGATGCATCTTTTTTGTTGCGCAATTGTTGGAGCACTTCTAGCCCGTCTAATTTCGGCATGACGCCATCTAAAATGACGAGGCACGGCTCTTTTCCTTCATGCCAATCGCATGACATAAATTGCTCTCCATCTTTAAACGTACGCAACTCGAGCGCCACTCGTTCTTTAGCGAACATTTTTTGTACGACATCTGTTACAATAGCACGCACGATCGCATCATCATCGACAATTGCCACTTTTACCGTGCGACGATACGACGTTTCTTGTTGTTTCGCTAAAACGACGCAGTTTCTTCCTATACTTTTCGCCTCGTACAACGCAGAGTCTGCCAATTCGATCCAATATCCGATCGGTTTAGACGGGTCGTTCACTTCAGCAATGCCGGTCGAAAACGTGCAAAAAAACGTCGTTTCACCGCTTTGAAACGGAATGCGTTCAAATTGTTCGCGCAATCGTTCGAACACAAGCAATGCTTCCCCTGCTTCTGTCGCAGGAAGCAACACGACAAATTCTTCTCCACCAAAACGAATCACGATGTCGCGCGCTCGTACGTTCGTTTGTAAAAGCTGCGCGAATTGCTTGAGCACAACGTCGCCAATTAAATGGCCGTATTGGTCGTTTACTCGTTTAAAATGATCAAGATCGAGTACCGCTAAACAAAACGGTTCATGCGTACGATGCCAGTCGCTTTTTAACTGTTCATACGCTTGTTTTAAATATTTTCGATTATAGACGTGCGTCAATTCATCTAATAAAAGCAGTTCATCAATGAGCTTTTTCCGTTCGAGCTGACGGCGAATGCGCACGATAAATTCATCGATGGCAAACGGCTTTGGAATAAAATCGTCCGCGCCCATTTCGTAACTTTTCATGCGCGTCTCTTTTCGGTCGTCAATGCTCACCATAATCATCGGCACGAATTGTTGTTTTAGTTTTTCTTTTAAAAACGTTAATACTTCAAAGCCGGTTTTCGTTTGCATATGAATGTCGATGACGACGCAATCCGGGCGGACGTCATAAAAAGAAGCGACCGCTTTGATCGGATCAGCGATGGCGGCGACATACCATCCGCTTTGTTCGAGTTGTTCTTTGACGTACATTAAAAACGACGGGTCATCATCAATGAGTAAAACGGTCGGTTCGTCCCCTTTTTTCGCCCCTTGCTCATTTGATGCCACGTCTCCAATTTGATGTTCGTAACAAAGTTGAAAAAGCGGAGCGAGCCGCTCTTTCACTTCTTTTGCCCCCCATTTTTTTTGTTCATCTTCACCCCATTGTTCCATCAGCTTCCGAGCATAGTTGCCGATATCGTTCATGCCGATCATCGCCGCTGTACCGGCAATGGTATGGAGAAGAAGATAGACGTCTTGATGGGCGATTTCTTCAACCGTTTCCCATTCTTCTAACCGTTTGCGAATATTTTTCAAAAAATGTTGGCGATATTTGTCGTAACGACCCATAACAATCCCCTACTGTTTATAAAATGTATTGATCGATCACTTGAACGAGTTCAGCAATTTCTGGTTTACTCACTTGCGCTGTCGCACCGACACGCTCTCCTTTATGACGAAGGTCATCTGTAATAAGCGAAGAGAAAATGACGACAGGTAAATGTTTTAGTTTGTCATGTTCGCGAATGCGTTTCGTTAGATGATGACCGTCCATTTGCGGCATTTCAATATCGGTAATAACGAGCTGCACTTCGCTTTCAACTGGCTTTCCTTTTTCAACGATCGATTGTAAATAGTGAAGCGCATCTTCCCCATTTTCAAAAAACTCAACGTACACATAGCCCGCTTCAGCAAGCGTATCGTGAAGCAGTTTGCGCAAAAGCGGAGAATCTTCAGCGACGATTAACTTTTTATTCGAGCGGTCGCGTTGACCTAGTTTTTTCACGCGGTCGACGTGAATGCCTGATTGCGGATTAATGTCTACGACGATTTTTTCAAAATCAAGCAATAAAATCATGTTTCCGTTTAATTTCACAACGCCGATAATTTGGCTTTCTAATCCTTGATACATTTGCGACGGTTTTTCGATTTGCTTCCATGATATGCGGTGAATTTGTGTGACATTATGGACGTGAAACACAACTTTTTGTTGATTGAACTCTGCGACAATGTATTTATCTTGTGCTGGATTGCTCGATGGCCCAAAGCCGAGCGCTTTCGCTAAATCGATGAGCGGAAGCACCTCGCCGCGCAATTCGATAATGCCTTCAATGTACGGGTGCGCATGAGGCACTTTCGTCGGTGCGATCGGCTGAATAATTTCTTTCACTTTAATGACGTTAATCGCAAAACGATTGTCACCGACTAAAAATTCGACAATTTCTAGTTCATTCGTTCCGCTCTCTAATAAAATTCCGTTTTTATTTTCCATAAAGCATCCTCCATTACGACATCATTTGCCGTTATTTTATCATATTTCGCGTACGCAACGACAAACATTTTAGTATAGGTATTCACTTATTTTTCGATTGGCGACGTTTGTGTCGATGGCGCAACGGTCAGCATCGCGCCCGTATTGCCACATCCAAACGTTTGCGCGACAGTTCGGGACGTTCGGGCGAAATGTTGGTGCTTTTGCCGCAGATGTCGTTCCCGGACGAGGATAAGAGCTCCATATGATCGTCTGTTGGGCGACGCGCTCATCGTTTTTTATCGCTTCACAATACGCCTCACTAAACACACCAATCGTTGGATTGGCGTAAATCCCCGGACGATAGCCGCTCGGATAAAACGTATCGACCCATGCGCGAATCCATGCCGCGTCAACGTCAAATTCATCTTCAATATTGGCGAAAATGACTTTATGTTTCGGAATACCGAGTCTTCGTGCATGAAAAATCGCATTTCTTGCCGCCGTTCTTCCTTTTTCGTATTGTGTCGCCTCACGAAACGCGTTGTAAATCGGGGCAATTTTTATACCGTATCCTCGAATAAAAGCAATTTCTTCTTTCGTTAACCCGTCCGATATGTTCGGCACAGTCGTTACATATCTTCCCCAAAATTGTGGAAAACCATATTGTTGGCGCACGCACGTAAACAATGCTTCCGTCACTTTTGCTGCTGAATCAACGCCCCACATGCATCCATTCCCCCTTTTTTCGTTTCTTTCCATATATATGCGAATGATACATGTCTAAACAAAATTTTAAAATCATTTCAAATATTACTTTATTCCTAGGTAAAATTCACTATAATAAAAGTAGACGATCATCACGGGGGATTTTTATGATGAAACGAGAGAGACAAAAAAAACAGACGGGATTATTATTGCAACAAACTGCCCTACAATTGTTTCAAAAACAAGGTTATGAACAAACGACCGTTTTGCAAATTACGACCGAAGCGGGCGTCGCAAAAGGAACGTTTTTTAATTATTTCCGCACGAAAGAAGACGTATTGCAAAGCGTATTTTTTTCACATGTAGAACGCGTGTATGAAAAAATGAAGAAAAATGAACATGGGCATTGGCGTGAACAAATCGTGCTGCTGTTTCGGGAACTGACCGCGATGCACGAACAACTCGGAAAAGAAGTAACAAAATCGATCGTACGTATTTATACGATGAAACAAAAGCAATCGCTTCCGCTCACTTCATTGAGCGATATGTTGACACAGCTATTTGAAAAAGGAAAACGATGTGGGGACATTCGAACGAGGCGACCTTCCGCGGCTCTTGCTTTAATAACGATTCAATTATATTTCGGAGCATTAAAATTATGGATGTTTTCGCACTTACATGAGCCGTTGTCAACGTTTACGATCGGTACGATTACGATGTTTATCGACTATATGCAAAAAGAAGGGGACTAATCCCCTTCATACAATGGCAACGTGATCGTGACAGTCGTTCCGACGTTCAATCGGCTTTCGTATGTAATCGTTCCTCCCATTTCGCGAATGAGTCGGGCTGTAATCATGCTGCCGAGCCCTGTCCCTTTCGATTTTGTCGTATAATACGGCAACCCGATTTTTTTCAACTGCTCTTCCGTCATTCCTTTTCCAGTATCACGGATCGTAATAATAACTTCTTTTTCCTTTTCGTCGACTGTTTTATGAATCGTCACAAGCCCGCCGTATTCAATCGCTTCTATTCCGTTTTTCATAACGTTTAATAGCGCTTGTTTTAAATAATGTTCATCGCCATGCACATCGCTTTTCCCTTCTGATAAAATGGCAATATTGACGACGAGCGGTTTAATGACCGAAGTAAGCATACGATGCCTCCATCTCTTATGTTCCATATGTATTGTAGCACAAGAAAGAAAGGCGATGTGCTCGTTTTTATTTTCAGAAAAAACAAAAAGGTTGACAGCTTTATGAACATGATAGACGTGGACAAGCGGGACGCGTTACAATGATTGTGAAGAAAAACATGAAAAGAGAAGGTGTCGACGTCAACTACCCCCACTTAGCTAACGCTTGAAGCGGGGGCTTGCAACTCCCCAGAAGTGCGAACGGACTTCGTCCTCCTTCCTTGACTTGGGGTTACATCAGGGGCAGGTTGACGACTACCCAACGACATAGGTCATGCCTATATCGCTACCGAGTGGCTCGGCATGTCTGTAGGCAGTACTTGACTTCCACGCACAACAGACGGATGTACGCTCGATGTTTTACGGTTGCAACGTTTCCTGCAACCAACTCCCTACATCGAGTAACGGGGATTGGAGTGCCTTGATTCAACGGTTTTCTCCACATTCTTATTCTATCATATACAAAAGAAAGGAGGAAGGGCGATTCCTCCCCGACTTTCGCTCTCGCTTAGAAGTCGGGGTCTCCTCGCCAAAGATGATGAAAGGGTTAGCCATTCTTTTTGAAGAAGACCATACGGTGACGATCGTTGAAGATGTGGAGAAAGAACGATTAGAAGAAGTAGTAGATGAGCAAATTGAAGCTGTTCTTTGGCATGATGAAGAAATCGACTGGGATTACGGTTATTAATATAAGAAAAGCGAAAAGCGCCTGCCTATCGGCGAAGAGCGCAGAAGTCCCACCGAGGAGAGCTCGAACCAAGCAGTCGCTTGGTTCTGCGTGGGTAACATCACTGAAGTATCTCAATGTGTCGCCGCCGCAGTGTGGGACGGAGCGACTCGAGCCGATGGCGCTTGGAGCTAGACATGAATCTGAAATTTTATATATATCCTTATGTTTAGAAAGCTGGCGCTCGTCAGCTTTTATTTTTCTGTTTTTATTTTTCGGAATTTTATTTACAATTTACAAAAAAACCTTTATAATGTAGAAAAGGGAGGAGAGTATTCTTCTCACTAAGGGGGAATGAAACATGTTTGAAAAATACAATGACATGGCACTCGTACCGCAGCCGCACGATCTCGCTAACGGTTATAAGGAAGCTGCGCAATTCGTAATCGAACAGGCGTTGTTTCAATTTGAAAGAGATCGGTTGATGCGCGACATCGACAAAGCGCTTGAGGAACGGAATAAGGCACTGTTTCTTACCCTCTCAGCCCAATACAATGAGCTTCTTCAACGCTATCGTCACTTGGAGGATTTGGCATGATCGACTGTGAAACGACAGGACAGCACATAAGGTGAACGTTTTCAGCAAAACACATTGCGAAACGTTCACCTTTTATTGTTTAATAGAAAAAAACGAAGAAAGGTGAAAGACGATGATGCTTCCGATGAATGAACGTGTGCAACATATTCAACTATCTGGCATTCGGCAATTTTTTAATCTCGTTGCCCAAGAAAAAGATATGATTTCATTAACGATTGGACAGCCTGATTTTCCGACGCCCGATCATATTAAAGAAGCGACAAAACAAGCGCTTGATGAACAGTTTACTTCTTATACGCATAATGCGGGATATTTGCCGTTACGTGAAGCCGCTTGTCGCTTCGTTGAAACGAAATATGGACTGCGCTATACGACCGATGAAGTGATCGTTACCGTCGGCGCAAGCCAAGCGCTCGATATTGCGTTTCGTACCATTTTAACGGAAGGCGCAGAA
The DNA here is from genome assembly GCF_013096965.1 of Anoxybacillus sp. CHMUD. Lineage (NCBI taxonomy): Bacteria > Bacillati > Bacillota > Bacilli > Caryophanales > Anoxybacillaceae > Anoxybacillus > Anoxybacillus sp. CHMUD. Next base: position 5,432 of record NZ_SDLG01000017.1, on the reverse strand, counting down.
GTCATTCTCCCTGCCCCTGTGTATCCAGGATATGAACCGATTATTCGTTTATGTGGGGCAACACCTGTACATGTCGATACGAGAAAAACTGGCTTTAAACTGTTAGCCGAGCACATCGAACCGCTCATCACCGAGCGGACGCGGTGCATCGTATTGCCGTATCCGTCCAATCCGACAGGAATGACGTTAACGAGCGATGAACTGAAACAAATCGCTGCACTTGTAAAAGACAAACCAATTTGGGTCATTTCCGATGAAATTTATAGCGAACTTGTGTTTACAGGGAAACACGAGTCGATTGCGACATGGCTTCCTGATCAAACGATCGTCATTAACGGCGTAAGCAAATCGCATGCGATGACCGGTTTTCGCATCGGGTTTTTATTTGCGCGACAATGGATCATTGAACATATAGTAAAAGTGCATCAATATAACGTTTCATGCGCCACATCCATTGCACAAAAAGCAGCGTTAGAAGCGTTAACGGTCGGAATAAACGATGCGAACGATATGAAAAAGCAATACGCGGAACGAATGACATATGTATATGATCGCCTTCGTGCCATGGACTTTGACGTCCAAAAACCGAACGGAGCGTTTTACATTTTTCCTTCCATTGCACAGTTTCATCAATCATCTTTTGACTTTGCATTACAGCTAGCAAAAGAAGCGAAAGTCGCGGTCGTGCCCGGAAGTGCGTTTTCGACATACGGCGAAGGATACGTTCGCATCTCATACGCCTGTTCGATGGAAGAGCTAGAAAAAGGGTTGGATCGCATGGAATCGTACATAAAAAAAGGTGCTCGCTAACAGCACCTTTTTACCATTCTTTATACCATTTGTATAACGCTTGTGTGCCGCTAAGCTCCTCGCCGCGCGCCGCAAGCGATTCATACAATCGTTTCGCAAGCTTTAGGCCCGGAAGCGACAACCCGAGCGTTTCTGCTTCAGCAAGCGCGATGCCCATATCTTTAATAAAATGTTTTACGTAAAAGCCCGGAGCAAAGTCGCCAGCAAGCATGCGCGGCGCAAGATGAGACAGCGACCAGCTCGATGCGGCACCTTGCGAAATGCTTTGCAAGACGCGTTCGGGGTCTAATCCTGCTTTTTCGGCATACACAAGCGCTTCACATACGCCAATCATATTTGTCGCAATCGCAATTTGGTTACACATTTTCGTATGTTGCCCTGCTCCTGCTTTTCCTTGCCAAACGATATTTTTTCCGATATGCGAAAAAAGCGCCATGCATGCGGAAAACGCTTCTTTATCGCCGCCAACCATAATGGACAACGTTCCATCGCGCGCCCCAATGTCCCCACCTGAGACAGGCGCATCAAGAGCGAATATTCCCTTTTCTTTTGCCGCCTCATAAATGCGCACCGCAAGCGACGGTTTAGATGTTGTAAAATCAATAACATACGCACCACGTTTCGCATGTTTTAAAATGCCGTCATCGCCAAAGTATACGTGTTCCACATCTTGCGGTTCGCCAACCATCGTCATAACGACGTCCGCCGCTTCGGCAACGTCTTTTACCGTTTCTTTCCACACGGCACCTTCCGCTAATATATCTTCCGCTTTTTCTTTTGTGCGCGTATATACGACGAGCGGATAACCTGCCCGAAGCAAGTTTCGCGCCATGCTTTTGCCCATGACACCAAGCCCAATAAAACCGATTGTTTGCACGTTCCTCTCCCCATTCTAAATCGCTTTGACCATGCCGCCATCGACTAAAAGCGATTGACCGGTCATATACGTATTCTCATCGGACAATAAAAAGGCGACGACGTTCGCAAATTCTTCTGGCGTGCCGTAACGTCCGAGCGGAATAGTCGCTTTCATGCGCGCTTCTAGTTCTTCTTTGCGAATGCCGAGCTTTTTCGCATTTTGTTCGTCTAAATAGGCGACACGCTCCGTCGCAATGCGCCCCGGTGCAACAGTATTAATTAGAATACCGTATGGGGCAAGCTCTTGGGCGAGCGTTTTCGTTAAGCCGACGATGCCGAGGCGAAACGTATTGGAAAGAAGCAAGCCTGGAATCGGCTCTTTAATGGACGATGAGGCAATGTTGACGATTTTTCCTTTCGTTTTTTTCAAATGTGGTAATGCTGCGCGAATCATTCGCACGTAGCTCAATAAATTTAACTCAAACGCCTGTTGCCAATCATCGTCTGTTAGCGTCGCAAACGTCCCCGTCGGCGGACCGCCAGCGTTATTCACTAATAGATGAATGTCGCCAAATGTTTCTACTGTTTTTTCGACTAATCGTTCGATCATTGCGTTGTCCGTCACGTCTGTTACCGTATATGCTGCTTTTCCTTTTCCGAGCGCATTTAACTGTTCGGTAACATCGTGTAGCTTTCGTTCGTCACGGCTAGCAAGCATGACGTTTACACCTTGCGAAACAAGTTTTGTCGCAATCGCTTTACCGAGCCCTTTGCTTGATGCAACAACAATCGCTGTTTTCATTTCATCCGCCTCCTCTCACGCTATACTATTCGCTAACGACGACGCGATTCCTTCCTGTTCGTTTTGCTTTTTAAAAAAGCGATCGTACGCATCATCCAGATGTTTGAGTGGAGATTGAAGTACAATGCTATCCACTTCTTTTAAACAAGTGAATTTTTTTAATTGCGTCAATTGAGAAGAACAAGTTTTATACGTGAGTCCTTTGCCTGTTCGCTTGTAAGCATCCTCACATTCCGCTAAAAAATAGTTGCATACAAAACGCGAGCAACCGAATGTTTTTGTAATCAATACTTCTTGTTCTTTATTTGTATAGATGCGAAATTTGTATGCTTTGTTGACTAGCATTGACTTCACCTCCTTCCAAGTATATTGGAGGTAGTGAACAAATGGAACGCATTGCAAAATTAATTAAGTTTCCTGCTGATTTGGTAGCAGAAATAGAAAAGTATCAAAAAGAAAATTACAGTCCAACTTTTGCAGGTGCAGTTTACGAACTGATTCGCAAGGGCTTGGAAAAGTAATTCAAACACAAAGTAGTATAGGTCTTTCATCCTGAATTTATCGTAATGATTATATAAACAAAAATCAAGGAAAAAATTGTTACTGAAATGTAAAAAAAGCTAGGCATTATACCTAGCTTTATACACGAAAGCGATGAATCAATTGCTGCAACGTGCGGCTCATGTCGTTTAACCGCTCTGCTGCTTCTGTGACAGTGTTTAACGCTTTTAACTGTTCTTCCGATGATGCGGACACTTCTTCTGCCGCTGCAGCCGATTGTTCTGAAATTGCTGCTAAGTTTTGTAACGCTGCAACAATTTGTTCTTTATTGCCGTTGACGTCGTGAATTTGTGTAAAAATATGCTCAATTGCTGACGTTAATTGTTCCATCATCGTTGCGATATGCATAAACGATTCCGCTGTTTCGTTTACCGCCACTTGTTGCTGGTCGTTCATTTGTTTCGTATGGTCAACCGCTTCGGTCGCAAGAGCAGCTTGTTGTTGAATCGACGTGATCGTTTGACGAATTTGTTCTGTCGCTTGTGCCGACTGCTCCGCGAGTTTCCGCACTTCTTCCGCCACGACCGCAAATCCTTTTCCGTGCTCGCCTGCGCGCGCGGCTTCAATCGAAGCATTTAACGCCAACAAGTTCGTTTGCGCAGAAATGTCGGTAATCGTTTGAATAATCGCACCGATTTGGTTCATTTTTGCCCCTAAATCAGTAATGACCGTTTCAACAGAGCGCAACTCGTTTTGCGATTCCGCTGATTTCGCTTGAAGCACATTTAACTTTTCAATACCCATATAGCTTGCTTCTTTCGTTTCGTCGGAAAGCTGCTTCACCCGCTCTGCCGATTGCGTGACCGTACCCATTTTTTCGGATAAATCGTTCATGCGATCGTTCATCGCATCTAAATTGCTCGCTTGCTCTGATACGCCTTTTGCGATATCGGTCACCGCCGTCGTCACTTGTTCACTCGTCGCCATCGTTTCTTCAGACACCGCGCTTAAATGATCGGCCGCAGCGCCAAGTTCCGTAACGGAACGATCCACTTCGCCAATGAGCGAGCGCATATGCGACACCATCTCGTTAAAATGGCTTGTGAGCTGGGCGATTTCGTCGTTTCCTTTCGGCTCAATGCGCACCGTTAAATCGCCTGTCGCCACTTGTTGTATACGCTCATTCAGTTGAATAATCGGTTTGACGATTGAACGCGACACCGCATAAATAAGAAGCGAGGCAAGAATCGTTGCAATGACGACAACTGTCCACGATGCTTTTCCGATCGTCGTTAACGTCGCTAATAAGTCTTTTTCTTTATATACTGCACCGACTTTCCAATTCAACTTTGGAATCGTCGCAAAATACAACAATCGTTTTTCGCCATCTTGCTCGTATTCATAAGCTCCTTGTTCTTTTGCAAACATCGTTTTTACAACCGGATGGTCAGACATATCTTTTCCTTGGTATTGTGGATGAACGATCGCAAATTTGTTTTGGTCAAATAACACCGGATAGCCGTTATAGCCGACGCGAGATTGCTCCACCGTTTCAGCAAGCGTATTTAACGATACGTCTAGGCCGATGACCCCGATCACTTGACCGTTTTCAACAATCGCTTTAGCGATCGTGACGACGTAGTCGTTCGTTACCGTATCAACATAAGATTCCGTCCAAATGACTTTATCTGGTGAAGCGACAGCCGCTTTATACCACGGACGCGTCGTCGGGTCAAAGTCTGGCGGCAAATCGACAGCCGGCGTCGTATACATGTTACCGTTTGCTGTACCGATATAAGCTAATTGCACTTTTTTATGAATGTTTAAAAACGTAGCGAGCTGTCCGTCGATGTCTTGCCAAAGTTGTTCATCTTCCGTTTTTGTAAACGTCTTAAAACCTTTCGTTTCACTAAATTGCTTTAGCGCATCTTCCTGACTGTCAAAGCTATGTTCAATGTCGTCAACGAGCCCTGTCACAAGCGTCTCTGCCTGCATTTTTACATCTTTTTTCATGACAGACGCCATTTGCACGTAGTTGACCGTTTGTGAAGCGACAAGTGCAACAATTAATAATAAAGCCATTAAGCCCGTTAATTTCATCGTTAATGACCGAAACAATGTAACTCCTCCTTAGCTATATCGAATGTTGTCGAAAAATTAATAAAGTCGCAGTTTCATTATAGAAGACTTACGATATAATGTCTATGACCGTTTTGTACTGATTTTTGCCTTGAACTACCGCTAGGCTAAAGCCATAACGGATTCCTACGAACACCGAAAGTTTTTTCGGTTATTTAGTAGGCGATCCCCACAGTTCCTGCGGTTAAGAAGCCCAATGGCTTCGTTTTTGATATTGATACTTGCGTTCACATCCCGATCGTGATGAGTATGGCACACAGGACATTCCCATTCACGCAAAGCAAGATGTTTCACGTCTTTGTTTTGATAACCACAGCACGAA
>NZ_SDLG01000016.1:0-55017 GCF_013096965.1 Anoxybacillus sp. CHMUD | reverse complement strand
AGCGTACCCCGTCAATGTAAGATATACACATATTTAAGAAATAATGTTAGAAACTTTGTCGAAAAATATTTTTTTGACACCCCTGAAACGGCTACAACCGTTGATATATCAACATTTATAGAGGGAGGATGGAAAGTGGGTGTTCATACATTGACAAAAGAACAATATCCTATTGCCAACACAAACACATTGAATTTTTTGAAAACGAATGTTTTAAGTGTTACGGATCTTTCTAGAACAAAAAAATTATCAGAGATACTGGATCGTTTTTCAAATGGAGTTTCAGATGAAGTATTTGTTATTCAAAATGCAAAAAAGAAAAATGCACTGGCTGTAGTTGTTGATATAGATTATTTTGAGCAGTTGCTTCAAATAAAAGAAGTTGTAGAAGAAGCACTTGACCAAATTGTTATGGAAGAGGCATATGCACGTAAGAATAAACCTGTAAATCAAACTTTATCAGATATTTTTGATGAAGAGGATATTAATGTAAACGAACTAATGAAATTATTAGAGGAAGATTGATGTGAAAACGCTTGAAGATTTGCAGGAGATTATTTTAGAAAAATATAATGTTGAACTGAGGTTTGTTGAGGATGTAAAGCAGGATATTAAAGCGATTAATAAAGGACATAGACAAACCATTTTATTAGAAATTTTAAGAAGGGCAAAGCAAGGTCCCCTATTTAAGCCGGATGGAATTGCTGAATCGTTACATGGGGACTTGCATGGTTTTGCAAAGATTAAGTCGAAGTCACTAAATATTAGAATTATTTATCGCCCGGTTGAAGGACAGCCGATAAGGATGGAAATAATTGCGATAGGTCCTCGTGATAAAGAAAAGGCATATCGAATGGCTGCGGAACGTTTACAAAAATTCTTCATGGAAATGGGATAGCATGCCTGCCACGCCCCGAAGGTTGTCGAAGATTGATAGAGACAGAGAGTCATTGAGTGGCTCTCTGTTTTTTGTTGCGAACGTGGTTACGTGCCAGTCGTCCAGAGAGAGAAATTTTTCTTTTGATGCAGGATTTTCGCTGTTTTTGTCGAAGGGATATGTAAGAAAATTCATGTGAGGTGAAAAGTGTGGGTCGGGCAAGGCGGATATGGGTGCCGCATTTGTTTTATCACATTGTGTGCCGTGGGAATCGGCGTGATCCATTGTTTAAAGAAGCGAATGGTTTCCGCGCGTTTTTGTATATCCTCGAACAGCTTCATGAAAACATTCCGTTTGAAATTGCTTCGTATTGCCTCATGACGAATCATTTCCATCTGCAGCTTCGTTCGCAACAACAATCCATTTCCAAAGTCATGGCACTGATTAACAAACGATACGCCAATTATTACAATACACGTTACGGATTAACCGGTCATGTGTTTGAAAAGCGTTATTTCAGTAAACTCATTGACGATGACGCAGGGATGTTAGAAGTCAGTCGCTATATCCACCTCAACCCTGTCGAGGCGCGTAACGAGAGTAGCTTTTCGCGAAATCGGGCGCGATGAACAAGGAAGGAAACAGTCTTGTAAGTTTTCTGTAACGGTGTTAAGTATGGTGCGAGTGATTCGAATGGCGGAAGAAAGAGCGAGAATCAATGAAAGCCAGCAGGCAATAAAAAAATATTTAAGCGCAAGATTAGGGTTGGAAAGTAAACCGATGCAAAATAAAGTAGATCGTATTACGGATTTGTATTTGTTGCATCATTTGCTAGACGATTTATATCGAGCAGAGAAGGAAGGTTTATGATCATGGCGAATGAGAGTATTATAAATACACAAAAAATTCAAAAAAATTTTTATTGAAATTTCTTCTTTTTTTATGTACGATACTTAGTAAGTGGGGCCGTTTGTCACCCCTTTACTATACCCCTTTGTGCAAACGGTTTCACTCGAAAGAAAATTTAAATAAAGGAGGAGCAAATGGTGAAGGGAAGATGGAGAAAGTATGTCGCTTATTTCTCAATCTTTTTGCTTTTTGCACAGTTGTTTTCATTTAGCGCAATCGTTCGCGCAAATGAACCAGTGCAAAGCCCTGTTGTCAACGGAAACGATGTGACGTTTCGCTACGTTGGAACGGGAGAAGAGCAGTCTGTTTTGCTGGTCGGATCGTTTAATGACTGGCAAACAGATGGTGAGAAAAAGATTGAATTGACGAAAGAAAGCGATCATATTTGGTCAGTAACAAAAACGCTTTCAAATGGAACGTATATGTACAAGTTTGTTGTAGACGAAAATTGGATGACAGATCCATTAAATAACAACAAAACAGATGATGGATATGGCGGAAAAAATAGCGTTGTCGTAGTCGGTCAACCTGTCGAACAACAACGAACCATCACGCTTGTTGGGAACTTACAAGATGAATTTGGACATACAAGTGAATGGGATCCGAAAGCGACTGCTACGATCATGACGCATGAAGGCAATGGATTGTACACATTCACAGGAACGCTTCCAGCAGGTACGTATGAATACAAAATCGCCATAAACGGAAGCTGGGATGAAAACTATGGTGCAGGTGGACGGAACGGTGGAAACATTTCTTTCACGCTTGAAAAAGAGACAGAAGTAACGTTCTATTACCACGATAGTACTCATGCGATCGCTGATTCAACGTGGTATACGCCGATTCCAAAAGAAAAACAGCCACGATTAGTCGGAACGATTTTGCCTGCGATCGGCTATGAAAAAGAAGACAATGGTTGGACGCCAGGGACGTCGAGTGCATTTTTAGTCGATAATAACTTCGACTTCATTTACACATTTACTGCTCGTGTACCAAAAGGAAACTATGAATTTAAAGTGACGTTAGGGAATAGTTGGGATGAAAATTATCCTCAAGATAATGCTAAATTAAACGTGTTAGAAGAAACGACAATTACGTTCTTCTTTAACGCAAAAACAAAGGAGTTATATACAGACTACAGTCCAACAGGTTCGGATGGAAACGTTGACAAAGATCGTTTAAAGCATAATACGTGGGACTCTTTATATCGTCAGCCGTTTGGAGCAGTGAAAGCAGGAACGGAAGTGACGTTACGTTTAGCTGCGAAAAAAGGCGATGTAACGAAAGCGAACGTGTATGTGAAGAATACAACGACAGGAACGGCGAAGTTGTACGAGATGAGCAAAGTAGGAGTGATCGGAGACGATGAATATTGGGAAGCGACATTCACTCCTGAAGAAAAAGGGTTATATGGCTATAAATTTATCGCGATGGACGGTGCAGCTAAAGCAGAGTATGGTGAGGATACACAAGAAGGTCAATGGGGACGAGCGGTAGATAAAAACGCAGAATTGTTCCAGTTGACGGTATATGATCCAAACTATAAAACGCCAGATTGGATGAAACAGGCGGTTGTATATCAAATTTTCCCTGATCGTTTCTTTAATGGCAATCCAAACAATGACGATGCTAAATCGAATGCGCGAGGAAATGAACCAATTGAACATCGTGAATGGTCTCAGCTTCCTGACAATCCGCGCATGAAAGGAACGGCTGGATATGATGGGGACGGCATTTGGTCGAACGACTTTTTCGGTGGAGATATTGCAGGAATTGAACAAAAGCTAGATTATTTACAATCTCTTGGGGTTAATACGATATATTTAAACCCGATTGCTAAAGCGCCGTCAAACCATAAATATGATGCGAATGACTACAAAGAGCTTGATCCAATGTTTGGAACGCCTGAAGAATTTCAATCATTTGTGCAAGCGGTTGCATCTCGTGGTATGCACTTAATTTTAGACGGTGTATTTAATCACGTATCAGACGATTCCATTTATTTTGACCGCTATGGAAAATATCCAACCGTCGGAGCATACGAATATTGGTCGGCTGTGTATGATTTGATGAATGAAAAAGGATTATCAGAAGAACAAGCTCGTGCTCAAGTTGAACAAAAGTTTAAAGATGAAGGACAAGAGTTTAGCCCATATGGTTTTCACTTATGGTTCAACATTGAAAACGAAAAAGTAAACGGTGTGTACAAATATCAATCGTGGTGGGGATTTGATAGTTTACCAGAATTTAAGTCTATTTCTGGAACGAAAGTACCGTATGCGAGCGAATTAAACAATGAGCAACTCGCAAACTACATTTTTTACGAGCAAGATTCCGTCGCCAAAAGCTGGATTACGCGCGGAGCATCCGGTTGGCGTTTAGATGTAGCTAATGAGGTGGATACGGAGTTTTGGCGTGAGTTTCGTAAAGAGTTATTGCAAGGTGACTATGACCGTGGGCCAACGCTCAAAAACGGACAACAGCCGTTAATTCTCGGTGAAATTTGGGATGATGCATCAAAATACTTCCTTGGTGATCAATACGATTCAGTCATGAACTACCGTTTCCGCGGAGCTGTATTAGACTTTTTACGAAACGGTAAAGCAGAGGAAATCGATGCGCGTTTAACAGCTATTCGTGAAGATTATCCGGAAGAAGCTTTTTATGCGCTCATGAACTTAATTGGTTCACACGATACGGCACGCGCTGTTTTCTTACTTGGAAACGGAACGGATTCATACGAACGTGCTGAACTTGATCCGAATTATAATGAAGAACTCGGTAAAAAGCGATTAAAACTCGCTGCTATTTTACAAATGGGTTATCCAGGTGCGCCGACAATCTACTATGGTGATGAAGCAGGAGTGACAGGTTCGAAGGATCCGGACGATCGTCGTACGTATCCGTGGGGAAGTGAGGACGAGCAACTCATTGCACACTATCAAAAAGTAGGTGCGATTCGCACGAAGCATCAAGATGTATTAGCGAAAGGAACAATTGAGACAGTATATGCGAAAGGTGATGTATACGTCTTTGCCCGTCAGTACGAAAAAGATGTTGCGCTTATTGCGGTAAACCGCGGCAATAGTGAACAAACGGCTGAATTGGATGTCGCTTCACTTATTCCAAATGGCATCAAATTAGTAGATGAACTACATGATTCATATGATGTAACCGTAACAAATGGAACAGTCACATTACGTGTTCCAGCAATGGACGGTCGAATGTTATTTGGAGAAGCAACTGTTGCTCTTCCGAATAAAGTAACAAATGTTCAAGCGACAGCAGGCGTTGGACAAGTGGAGTTAATGTGGGAAGGGGATGCACCGACTTATCGCATTTATCAATCCACGTTAAAAGGTGCAGGTTATACGTTCGTGAAAGAGACGAAAGAGAAAAAGGCTATCATTGATGGTCTGAAAAATGGAACAGCGTATTATTTTGCTGTTACAGCTGTTGATGAAAACGGAAATGAGTCGGCTAAAGTAGAAACGAATCGCGTCGTGCCACATTATCCTTTAGATAAGCAGCATATTGTACATGTGGACATCGTAAGCGATGGTGTTTTGGACTTGGCAAAAGCGATCGTTGTTGAGGCGAAAGTGCGCATTGATGATGTAACAAAGCACGGCTTAGCGGACGGTTTAGAAGCTGTATTACAAGTGAAAAGACCGAATAGTGACAAGTGGGAAGACATACAAGCAGTGTATGATCGTCAAGATGGTGAAGCAAACGTATTCCGTGCTTCTTTCACTCCGTTGCAAGCGGGAACGTACACGTATCGTTACGGCTTTACAACAAATCTCGGTGACAGTTGGGTGTATACAGAAGAAAAAACGTTTACACTCGCTGCAAATGAGGCAGATCGACAAGCACCAGCAAAGGGCATTCAGCTCTTGCAACCAGATGTCGAATCTGGTCAAGTAAATTTATCATGGTCGTTTACTGAAAGAGATGATCATGATGCTTATATGGTAGTCATTGAGCGCGACGGTCAAGTGATTCATACGACAACAACGATTAGCACATCATTTACAGATTATGATGTAGAAAACGGAAAAACGTACACATATGTCGTAAAACTGTACGACCGAGCAGGAAATGTTGTCGAATCCAATGCGGTGGAAGTAACACCGAACATCGTTATGGTTCAAGTGACGTTTAAAGTGAGAGCGCCTAGTTACACGCCGTTAGATACGCGCATTACTATTCCAAACAGCTTGAACGGTTGGAACACAGGAGCTTGGGAAATGACGCGTGGTGGAGCGGTAACACCGGATTGGGAGTTTACAACGGAGCTTCAAGAAGGCGAAACAATTACTTATAAGTATGTAAAGGGTAGCTCATGGGATCAAGAAGGATTAGCTGATCATACACGTGATGATCAAACAGATGATGATGTTAGCTATTATGGCTATGGCGCAATCGGAACGGATTTAAAAGTTACGGTACAAAATCAAGGCAATAACAAAATGATCATTCAAGATTACATTTTACGTTGGATCGATATGCCTGTCGTTATTGAAGAAGTGAAAAAAGATGGCGATCGCGTCACGATAAAAGGAAACGCCATTAAAGGCGGTGTGCTCACGATCAATAAAGAACGTGTAACGATTCACGATGATATGTCATTTACGTACACGTTCACACCGAATGCAAACCAAAAAGAAGTAGCTATCCATATTGAGCCTTCTGAAGAAAGCAAGGCGAATATTTTCAAAAATGACGGTGGAGCCATTGCGAAAAATACGAAAAGTTATGTGTTAAACATTGAAACGAAGCAATTACGTGAAGGGGTGTTAACTGAGCAGCCAGACAGCGGTACAACACCAGGAAGTGGCACAACACCAGGAAGCGGTACAACGCCGGGTAATGGCACAACACCAGGTAGCGGCACAGCACCAGGAAGCGGTACAACACCAGGAAGTGGCACAACACCAGAAAAAGGTGCAGTTGTTGTTGAGCCGAAAGTGGAAGTGAAAGAGAGAGATGGAAAAGTTGTTGAAAAAGTTGCTGCCGTTTCGTCGAACGATATCGCAACGATTGTCAACGAACTTTCGAATGAAAAGAAACAAGTCGTCATTTCCACAGGTTCGCTCGTTAAAGATGTAGCAACAAAAGTGGACGTACCTGCGGCGTTGTTTGTTCAAGCAGCGAATAAGCAATCCGATGCGCCGATTGTTAGTGCGAGTGAACAAGCGGTGTATAAATTGCCAGCAAAAGAAGTGAAGCAAGCAGTAGATCAAGTGGCTAAACAGCTCGGAACGACGGTAGATCAAGTAAGCATTTCCATCGAGATGAAAGTAAAAGATGCGCCACAATTACGGGTTAAAACGTTGTCTGATGCGGTACAGTTCCACGTTGTCGCAAAAGCAAATGGAAAGGAACAAGCTATTGATCGCTTTACTCAATATGTCGAGCGAGAGATTGCGCTCAAACAACCTGTTCAGCCAAATCGCGCGGTAGTTGTGCGCGTAAACGATGATGGGTCATTGACTCCAGTACCGACAACGTTCGTCGATCAAAAAGCGGTAGCGAAGTCGTTAACGAACTCGACGTATGTTGTTGTCGAAGGAACAACGACGTTTGCGGATGTCGGTCAACATTGGGCGAAGCCGTATATTGATTCGTTGGCAGCAAAACAGCTCGTTCGCGGGGTAACAGAGACGGCGTACCGACCAAATGAACCGATGACGCGTGCACAATTTGCCGTATTGCTTGTGCGTGCCCTCGCGTTGCCTAGTGAAACATATGACGGTCGATTTGCTGATGTAAAAGGAACAGAATGGTTTAACAAAAACGGTGAATTAGCGGCTGCAGTCAAACTAGGTATCATTCAAGGAAAGACGCTAAGCACGTTTGCACCAAATGAGCCGATTACACGCGCCGAAGCAGCTGTTATGATCGAGCGAGCATTGAAACTTTCGTTTGTTGGCTATAATGAAGCAACAAACGACAAAACGAAAAAGGTAACAGATTTCCGCGATGCAAAACAATTGCCACCATGGGCAAAACAGGCGATTGAAGCAGTATACCAAGCAGGAGTCATGCAAGGACGAGATAATGGAAGCTTTGATCCTACGAGCCATATGACGCGCGCCGAAATGGCGAAAGTATTGGCGGAGTTTTTAGGAAAAGTAAAATTGATGTAACGAAAGGGAGGCCTCCGATATGGAAGCCTCCCTTTACTTCACCGTCGAAACTTCAACCCCAAGCGGCAGCGCGGCTCCGCCCGCATGCATGAATTCAAGCTCGAGAACGTCTTGAGGGGAGAAGACGGTATAATCGATATAGGCTGATTGGGTAATCGGTTGAAGCGGCGGGATGAGATAAACAACACCGTTTATTTTCACAGCTCCACAATAAGCCCCGCCGCGACCGCTAAAACGAAGGCGAATCGTTTTTATTTCCCCTGTTCCATTTTGAATCGGAAGCGATAGACGGTATGTTAAGCCGTAATGCCCCGGGTTGTGTACCGTTTGTGACGGATCGCTTAACGCATTGGCAACCGAGAGTAGATGATCCGTTCTTCCGTTTGAGATACTGTAGGCGACGGCTGGGCTGTCAGTTGTATATGCAGGCAACGTCGCTTCTAGTGTCGATCCTTTCCATACGCCGCGCGGATGGGTTGCATAAGAATCAATCGGTGCAAGCGTAGGAGAAATGGTTGAAAAGTTAGCTAAAGAACTCGTTACGATCGTTCGTATGCGATAGTTAGTCATTGCCCCTTCTTGTTGGACGGTAAAGTCATATAAAAATCCGAGCAGTTGGTTGTTTGAGACGTCAAATGCTTGAATGACCGCGCTCGTTCCTGCTTTCACTTTTATTGTTGGAAAGGTTGCGAGCGATTGGCGCAACACCGCCTCTGCAATCGGTAAGCCAACATCGTAATGTCCCCAACTGTTTGGGCTTGTTCGATACGTCCCCTTTCCGCTTGTAACGACAAGGTCGTTAGATGAAGAGAGGTTATCAATCACAATAGCAACCGATGCCTGTTGACCTAACATATTGGCATGCCAACCGAACACACGATGATCGACTGTTTGTTGTCGCTCGCGAACGTCATCTAGCGCTAACGTTGCTTGGCGATTTGGCACTGACTCCGTTGTAAGTAGTTCGGGATTGTCGCTAATGAGTAAACGCCGTTCGTCAGCAACGGTCGGTGTATGAATATGTTGCGGTACAGTAATCGCTGTTTCTTCGGTAAGTAACATAGGGCTTCGAAACGTCGTTCGTGGAATCGTGAAAAACATATTTGTTCCGCTCGTCGACATTTGTGCCCCAAATATGCTCATAACCCAAGAAGCGGACACGTACCATTCATCGTTTACACGAATCGGTGCGAGCGGAGTGATCATTTCATGGTTATCGACGATCACTTCTCTTTTTCCAGCGGTAATCATCATTTGTCCATGTGACAAACGAACCGTCATTGTTTCATTCGTTTCGATCCAATCGACATTCACATCAATGGCGGTTAATAGCTGTTTCAATGGGATGTATGTATAGACGCCGTCGGTCATCGCGTGGCTCTCGATTTTTGTTTGATTGACATATACAGAAAAAGTGCTTCGTTGCAACGCATTCCATGAAATGCGTACTTCTTTCCCCGTCCATTGAACGTTAGCATCTAACGCTTCCGACACGAATCGAACGGGTACAAACGTGCGTCCTTTATGAATGATCGGGGGGACATCAAGTGTTACGGACTGACCATTGATTGTTGCGGCCGTTGACTGCACTTGAAGAATGATCGTCTTTTTATTTTTTTGTACAATGACACGTCTTGTTGTTGCGTCCCAATGTACGTTCGCCCCTGTCGATTGAGCGATAGCTCGAAACGGGACGAGAATGCGGTTTTGTACCATAATGGGTGGCACATCTGTTTGTAACGCTTTCCCGTTTGTTATGATCGGGATATGAACAGGTCGAACGCTTGATGCTTGGGCATCTGTTGTTATAAACGACAAGCTAAAAAGCGCAATGACTGCATATCCAATAATTTTGTTTAACAACATATTCACTCCTTCCTAATTCCTAACACATTATACCATATTTATCTCTTTTGTCACATGTGTTAAAAAATAGAATAAAAAGGCGTCCTACCATGACGGTTAGGACGCCTCTCGTTTATTGATTCACGACTGTTATTCTTCCTTCAACAGTTGGGATCGGCTTGTTCGATTGCAAGTAGTTCATAACAATGGTGCTTAGCAGCTCGCCGCTATCGAACTCAATCGTGCTTGATTTGAACATGTCATAGCCGTCGCCGCCTTTTGCAATAAAGTCGTTTGTAGCAACGGTATACATTTTCGTCTCATCAAGCGGCTGTCCGTTAATTTTTACAGATGTTACACGTGCTCCTGCTTGTTTTGTCGCATCGAATGTAAACTGAATGCCGGAGACGTGCGGGAAGCCGCCGTTTTGTTCTGGGTACAGGCGAACACCATGTTCAAGTGCTTTTTTCAAATCGGCGCCGCTCATTGACACTTTGACAAGTGTGTTTGCAAACGGCAACGTTGTTAAAATGTGATTGCGCGTCACATCGCCTTTCGGAATGGAAGCGCGAATACCCCCGCCGTTCGTTAGAGCGACATCGGTTTGAAGAGCTTGGCGCATCGCATCAGCGACGAGGTTACCGAGGTTTGTCTCTTTCGTGCGCACGTTTGCACGCTCGCCGTCTAACTGGACATCAATTGTAGCGATCACTTGTTGTAGCGTTGCATCTGTGCTATTTTTATGTGCATCGACAATTGCTTGAACGGACGCATCTGCTTGCTTTGTTGCGCTATCGCGATATAAGAAGCCATTTACACCAATGAGTTTACCTTTGTAAAACAATAAATTCGTTTGTCCGACCGCTTTTCCATATTCGAATGCTTGGGCAACATAGGCGTATTTAAATTTTTTCGGCGTTTCAATTGTGTCGTGGCTATGACCGCCGAGAATGACATCGACACCCGATACGTTGTTTGCCAGTTTTTCATCTGTTTGTAAACCAGAGTGTGATAGGACGACAATATGGTCGACTTTTCCTTTTAATTCGCTCACAAGTTGTTTTAACGTTGCTTCTTCATCAGCGAACGTAATGCCGACGATGCCAGCAGGGTTCGTTTTGACTGCTGTGTCTGTCGCGGTTAAACCGACAAGGGCAATTTTTTTATTGCCGACTTGCTTAATTGTATAAGCAGGAAAAAATGGTTTTCCATCTTTGTAAATGTTTCCGCTTACAATTGGGAATTGAACGGCTTGTTTTAATTCAAGCAATCGATCTTGCCCGTAGTTGAAATCGTGGTTGCCTGGAACCATCGCATCATACTTCATCGCATTCATCAGTTCGACGACTGCTTGTCCACTATTTAAGTTGACGTATGTCGTACCGTGGAACGTATCGCCCAAGTCGACAAGTAACGTTTGTTTATTTTTTTGACGCATATCTTGGGCGATTTTTGCGATTTTAGCAAAGCCCATTTCACCATTTTGTGCATTGGCAATGATGCGCCCATGTGTATCGTTCGTATGGATGAATGTAATCTTCTCAATGTTCGTGTCGTACCGTTTCAATATCGTTTTAGCTTGTTCGACTGTTAGCCATTGTTGTGGGCGGAGCGTTTGATCGCTATAGCCTTGAAGCAATCCGAGATGAATCGCAGCAGCCATTGGCTGTTGTGTCCACGGTTTAATGCTCGTTCCGTCTTTATACAACTTAAATATGTTTGTTGCATAGTGATGGCGAAGCTGTAAGGAACGAATGAGAAAAACATACGCTTGTTCGCGCGTTAATTTCTCATTTGGTGCGAAAGCGCTTTCCGTTTTTCCGTTTGTGATGCCTAGTCGAATAGCCGCTTCGACGTAAGGAGCAAGTTGCGGATCAACGTCTGTAAAAGGAAGCTCTTTTACTTCACTTTTGACGTCTACGCCAAGTGTTGTGATGAGCTGCTGTACAAACTCTCCGCGCGTGATGTGCTCGCTCGCTTGCGATGGTTGCGGATGGAGCGCGAAAGCTACCGCTAGCATACAGACGAGCATCAGCCATTTTTTCATTTTGTGCATCTTTTTTCCTCCTCTATGTAATTTTTACTCTATTAAATTATAACAAGTTTTTTCACTAAAATGTTAAAAAACTATTATTTTTTAGTTAAATCTCTATTTTTATGAAGTTGAAATTTTTGTCTATTCTTGTCGAAATGGACGCGATACAATGGAAGTACGTAGGAGGGAATTTCATATGAGTAGATGGTTATGGCTATCATTTATTTTTCTTTTTATCCCACAAGTCGTTTGGGCGAGTGAAAAAGAAGAATGGATCGTTCAAGTTCGCCACACCTCGGACGTTCGACATCTTCAACCGTACGTTGTGGATACGATCGGGACGTTTGTGAAAGTGGCGGTAACAGAAGAAGAGCGAGAAAACATATCTCGTTTACCGTTTGTGTTAAACATGGAGAAAAACGACATCAAACGAGCCGCTGTCGATGATCCGTTGTTTTCCGAGCAGTGGTCTTTAGCGGTGATTGATTGGCATATCCCCTCGCTAACATCTATGAATCGGCTAATTGGTAAACAGATGATTGTTGATGGACGAGAATACGTGTACGATGGTGAATCGTTTGAAGGGGAACATATCGTCATTGCGCTCGGAGAAGAAACATTATCTCGCCTTTCTGTCACAGTCGATCATATCGAAGGACCGTGGCGTATACAGGTGAAAGATGAAACAGGGGCGATGTTAGGGGAGAACGAAGGAGAACTTGCTCGTCTGGATGTTCTTCTCTCTCGCCCTTCCTCAACGGTTCATTTATATGTTACAGCACCAAATTGGACGAATCGTCCGCGCATCGTGGAGTTGAAAGGGGTCAATCATGTCATTGTGGCGATTGTCGATTCGGGTGTCGCACTGCATGAAGATTTGAACGATCATGTGCTGTATAGTGTAAGCGTTGATTATGCAGAAAACAAGCGGTATGCGGATGATACGTTTGGGCATGGGACACATGTGACAGGCATTTTAGCTGCTAGCGTCAATAATGGAAAAGGAATAGCGGGGCTCATTGGAGATGCGCCGATTGATATTTTACCGATTAAAGTGTTGGACCGTTATGGAGTCGGCGGTGATTTTGAAATTGCAAAAGGAGTGAAATATGCCCTCGATCATGGCGCTTCCGTTATTAATTTAAGCTTAGCCGGTCAAGGAGAGACGGAAGTGTTAAAAGCGATCATTGAAGAAGCTGTAAAACGTGGCGTGCACGTCGTGGCAGCGGCTGGCAATAGCCATATGCCAACGACAAACATTTATCCTGCTAGTTATCCAGGGGTCATGACGGTAGCGGCGGTTGATCGGGAACAAATGCCGCTTTCTATTTCAAATTATGGTTGGGACGTAGAAATAAGCGCCCCAGGGGACTTTTTAATAAGCACTTATATATCTGGCTATCGTACGATGCGTGGAACATCGATGGCAGCTCCGCACGTCTCTGCATTACTCGCTATATTGCGTGCGACATACCCGGAAGAAGATGCGCTTCAGCTTCGTAAACGTGTATGGAAAACAACAAAAGACGTGCATTGGCGTGGATATGATATGTATACCGGATATGGGATGATCCAATGGCAACAAGCACTTGCGTTATCGGCTCCACTAGGTATCGATTGGCTCAATTTACAACCGGGGCAGCCTATCGCAAAAAATCGCACGTATATTTTAGCGTTATCCTCTCCATTTGTCGGGAAACAAGGTCATCTTTTTGTGAACGGAAAGCTTGTTTATTCGTTTAACGTAGATAGGGAAATGATGTCGTTTCGCTTATTTGATTTAATGAAACAGCAAGGGGATGTGGCGGTCGTCATCACGGACGAGAAACGAGTGATCGCTTCCGATGTTCGTGCTACCCCTATTCGGCCAACGCCGTTTTCGGATGTAAAGAAAACATATTGGGCGTATAGCGATATTTTACAGGCGCAACAGTTAGGAATGATACGCGGGTATGGAGATGGTACGTTTCGCCCAAATAATCCTCTCACGCGTCGCGAAAGTATTGTAATGCTTGCTCGCCTATTCGATTGGGAAGCGCCATCTTTGTTGTCCGCTCCTTTTGTCGATGTGCCATTGACAACTACAAATGCACTGTTAGTAGCAACAGCGGCGGAAAAAGGAATTGTGAAGGGGGCAGGGGGAAAAGCCTTATTACATGAACAAGTGACACGTGGAGAGCTTGCGCTACTTCTTGTACGTGCACTTCAACTAGAAAATGAACCGATTCGCTCCGTTTACCCATTTCAAGATGTGAAACAACAAGACGTGTGGAAAGCGGTGCAATTGCTAGCGGAACGTGGGATTGTTGCAAAAGTCCCATATTTTCACCCGAATGAGCCGGTAACAAGAGCGCAAATGTGTGCCATAATCGTGCGAGTGTCGACACTAATTAGACAATATTCGACAAAATCAGCATAAAAAAAGCCCCGCCACTTCCAATTGGCGGGGAGGCTGACTTAGCAACCAAAACCTTATCGCGTAAGTAAGTATAGCCTTTTTTCTTTAAAAAAATCAACACAAAAATAATAACTTAGCTGTATAATTTTGTCGATTTATGTCGTTATTTGTCGAAAAAGATCGACACGTTTGTCGAAAAGAAAATATGCTTGATTGGGTATGGAAAAGGTTAGAATTGTTTGTTATGCTTAAGAATAGAAAAATGTCGAAAGGGAGAAGAACATGCTGGGGAAACGACACGTATATTGTCTAATTATCGTTTTTCTTGCTTTGTTTTCTGTTGCTTCACCTAGTTGGGCGAATACGGAACTAAAGCAAGCAGAGCGATTCGTTGATGTCACGGACGATCATTGGGCAAAAAATGAAATTGAATTTTTAGCAAATGAGCAAATTATTAACGGGTATTCAGTTGGGCAAATATCAGAGTTTCGTCCAGCGCAATCGGTGACGCGAGCAGAAGCAGCAAAAATGATCGTCAGCGCGCTTGGACAAACGGAGTGGAAAGACGGAGCGTTGCCGTTTCAAGATATTCCTCCAAATCATTGGGCGCGCGGCTGGATTGCACGCGCAGTGCAAATGGGTATTATGGGCGGAGACGGGACGGCGAATTTTCGTCCGGACGCCGGATTGTCCCGTGCAGAAATGAGCATCGTGTTAGTCAATGCTTTTTCTTTGCCGAGCAAAGGGGCTGCTGTTGAATCTGCTGCGGTGTTTAAAGACACAGCAGGACATTGGGCGTTAGCGCATATTAATCGTTTATATTACCACGGCATCGCGAACGGAAGTGATGGTCAATTTTTCCCGAGAGATGCCATTTCACGCGCAGAATTTGCTACGTCGTTAGCGCGAACGATTAACGATCAATTCCGCTTGCCGCTACCGGATTTAATTGAGCAAGGGAAAACGAATATTCAAGGTATAGTGACGACTGCAACTCTCAACGTCCGACAAACCCCGTCAGCAACAGGGACGCTTGTCGGAACGTTGAAAAGAGGACAAGTTGTTGATGTGTACGATATAAACGGATATTGGGCAAAAATTGCGTATAACGGTCAGTTTGCTTACGTGCATAAAACGTATGTAAAATTGCGAAATGTAGCAGGCTCTCCAGTGAAAGGGCGCATTATCGTTGTCGATGCAGGACATGGTGGAAAAGACCCTGGTGCAGTTGCTGGTGGGGCGAGCGAGAAAACGATCGTGCTTGAAGTGGTGAAATTATTAAGAGAGAAGCTTGAAAAAGCGGGAGCAACGGTTGTTATGACGCGCGAGACGGACGTGTATCCGACGTTGCAAGATCGCGTTGATATTGCGAAAAACAATTATGCGGAAATGTTTGTCAGCATTCATACGAATTCGGCGACGAACACAAGTGCGAAAGGTGCTGAAGTATATTACGATTCATCGACAAATCCGAATGCTGAAGAAAGTAAAAAATTGGCACAATACATTCAAGGAGAAATTGTTCGTATGGCGAACATGGTCGATCGTGGCGTGAAAAATAGCGGATTGTATGTGTTGCGCAACAATAGTGTGACGAGCGTGCTCGTGGAGCTTGGATTTATTTCTAACGCTGAAGATCGTGCGAAATTAACGTCAGCCGAATATCAAAATATATATGCAGAAGCGATTTATCAAGGAATTGTGAAATACTATACGTCACAATAATGGAGGGAATGTTTTGAAAAGATGGATTGTTTTCATTAGTTTGCTTTTCCTTGCGGCATGCGAGCAAGAGCATGCCGGAGCAAGTGGGGGACAGGAAATTGCGACGGCGCCGTGGACGGAGCAGCAGTTAGCGGATACAAATAGCCGTATGAATCAAATCGATGACAAAATGAAACAATTGGAGCAGGAGTTAGCTAAAATAAAAGTAGCTGCCGATTCTCCGCAAGTGTTTAAAGATGTACCGATTGATCATTGGGCGTATGTTCATGTTGTTCGTTTATATCATCAAAATATTGTTGGCGGTGTCGGAAACGGCTTGTTTGCACCTAAACAGGCAATTACGCGCGCGCAAGCTGCCGCAATGCTCGTTCGAGCGTTTCAATTGCCATTATCAACAAAACCGTCTATTTTTACGGATGTGCCAAACTCTCATCTGTTTGCGCGCGAAATTATGACAGCGTACGAGGCAGGCTTTTTCGGAGGGTACCCAAACAATCGCTTTGCTCCACAAGAGTCGATGAAGCGGCAACATATGGCAATGGTTATTCAACGGGTCTTTCGATTACAAGCAACATCCGCACCGTATGCAGGGTATAAAGATGTGAACGAAAGAACGCAAGGAGCGTTAGAAATTCGTATCATTTCCCAACATGGTATTGCGGAAGGGGATAACGGTTATTTTTATCCAGAACAACCAACGACTCGTGCCCATTTTGCGACATTTATGGACCGAGCGCTGCAAATCAAATAGGCTGTGCATATGCACAGCCTATTTGATTTTTTTCACTTCAATGCCTTTATAATAATGTTTCAAAATTTGATCGTATGTGAACCCTTTTTCAGCCATAGAGCGGGCACCCCATTGGCTCATGCCGAGTCGATGCCCCCAGCCATTGCCTGTGAACGTAAATTCCGTTGGAGCGGTCGGATAGTACATCGTTTCGTTTTCTGTCCGAATCGAAGCATTTCCTGTTGCAATCGTCGTTTGTCCGCCAGTTGTTTGAAGCGCATAGCCAGCGATATGATCAACTGTCTGCTCGGATCCGTCTGCTCGTTTGACTTTGACGTTTGCATTTCCTTTTACATCAAAGGCAATACTTTTTAGTGAGACGCCAAAAAACGAACGAAACGCATCAGATGACGACACGAATGAAGGGCGAGCTTGAACGACTCGCTTTTGCCCTGTTGCAGCATTGTACACTGTTGCTTCCATTTGTTGAACGCTTCCGGCATTCGTTCTTTGTGTAACGCGAAGGGATACGACTTGTTCGTTTGTTAACTTAAATCTTGATGATACAGTGCTTGTCGCAACTTTTGTATTCCATCCGTAGTGTGGGTTGCTTGCATGGCGATCGTACGGATCGGCAACGGAACGGATGTAAGGAACGACCGAGCTCCATACGTTCTCGCTATTTTCCGTATTTCCACCAGAGCTTGAGTGAAAATAAGCAGAAATCGGCTCATTTTGGTATGTCGCATATACACCGGCTGTTTCATTTACTGCCGCAGTAGAAGCAGCTTGTTCTTTCGACTTCCCGCCATATACTTGGCTTGCTACTGTCATTTGTAAAAACGACGTATTTTTCAATTGGGCATACGCATAGCTACGCGCTGCGACCGCTTGTGCTTTTAGCGCCTCTTTATGCCAAGAAGCAGGCATTTCTCCAGGGACGACCCCTTTTAAATAATCTTCCATATCTAACGTATTAAATAAGTTTGGTGCTGTCGTCCCAGGAGTGATCTCGAATGAACCGCGATATGTGACGGGTGCAGACGTGCCTCCTGCTTGTTGAATGCTGCTGATAGTGACGTCATGTTGTTCGCCTCTTGTTACTTCATCTAATAAAAAGCCGCTTGTTGACGTATACGAAACGCCATTAATTGTCGCGACGACTGCTCCGTTCGTTTGTGAAAAGACGATCGGATTTGTAAACGGGATGACTTGTTTCGTTTTTATATCGATCAGTTGATAGTTCCCATTCACCGTTGCTAAAAACGTTGCAGTCGGCAATAGTTTTACTTTTACAGGTGTTGGGTACGAAGCGGCGGCAACCGTCTGTGGAACGAGCAACAACATACTAAACGCAAAACATATCCAGCGAGCGATTTTCATATTTATTTCGCCGCCTCTAATTGTCGTTTTAGCTTTTCGACTTCTTGTTCGAGCTGTTGCACCCGCTGTTCTAGCTTTGTTACTCGTTCATTTAACGGATTGATTTTTGCTAGTACCCATTCCACACTTGCAAGTACAGGTTCGCTGTTCGCTAACGCTTTTGATGCAGATACAGTCAGCATCGCAGCAAGCAACATGACGGCAATCGTTTTTTTTCTCACTTTTTTCTCCTCCCTTATTCTATCTATCTCCCATTATAGCAAATGATTTCAACAAAAAGGACGAAAATGTAACAAAATTCTAGTTTTCTATTTTCTATTTGTCGATTTTAAAATTTATGGTATAATGTCTGATAGGTTTGCGAAAAGAGATGGTAGAAAGTGTTACTTTTTAAGCAATAATTGATCGAAAAATCGGGAATGCTAACAAATAGGGAGGTTTCCTATGGTTTATTTCACCTTGTTTCTGTGCTTTATCGTAGCTGTGCTTATTACGCCTGCTGTGAAGTGGTTGGCGTTTCGGATCGGAGCAACAGATAAACCAAATCAGCGAAAAGTTCATCAAAAAATTATGCCACGTTTAGGTGGATTAGCTATTTTTATTAGTTTTATCATCGGCTACTTCGTATTGAAGCCAGCTAGCCCGTACGCAACAGCAATTGTCATCGGAGCAACGATCATCGTATTAACGGGCGTGCTTGATGATATATATGAGCTACCACCAAAATGGAAGTTGCTCGGTCAAATCGTGGCAGCTGTTGTCGTTGTGTATGGTGGTATTCGAGTCGATTTCATTAACTTACCATTTGGCGGTCATTTACAATTTGGGTTATTAAGCATTCCGATTACGATGCTTTGGATTATCGGCATTACAAACGCGATTAATTTAATTGACGGTTTAGATGGACTTGCGGCAGGAGTGTCTTCAATCGCCCTTGTCACAATTGCCGGAATGGCGGCGACGATGGGCAATACGTACGTATTCGTTTTTGCGATGAGTTTATTATTGCTCGGAAGTACGCTCGGTTTTCTATTATATAATTTCCATCCGGCGAAAATTTTTATGGGTGATACCGGTGCATTGTTTTTAGGCTATATGATCTCTGTACTATCGCTTCTCGGCTTTAAAAACGTTACGGTGTTTTCGTTAATTATCCCGATTCTCATTTTAGGGGTGCCAATTTCGGACACGCTATTTGCCATTGTCAGACGGATCGTCAACAAACAACCGTTATCGGCGCCGGATAAGTCGCACTTGCATCATTGTTTGTTGCGTCTTGGTTATAGCCATCGTCAGACGGTTTTAATCATTTACGGTATGGCGGCGATGTTTGGACTAGCTGCTGTCGTATTATCGAAAGCGACGATGTTTGGTGCGTTGCTTGTGATCGCATTTGTGTTGCTTGTCGTTGAACTTGTCGTCGAGAAAATTGGTCTTGTCGGGAAAGACTATCGCCCACTGCTAAAAATGGTTCGGGGGATGAGA
The DNA here is from genome assembly GCF_013096965.1 of Anoxybacillus sp. CHMUD. Classification (NCBI taxonomy): domain Bacteria; kingdom Bacillati; phylum Bacillota; class Bacilli; order Caryophanales; family Anoxybacillaceae; genus Anoxybacillus; species Anoxybacillus sp. CHMUD. The sequence continues at coordinate 35,478 of NZ_SDLG01000016.1, read as the reverse complement.
AAAATATCATAAAAAAGAGGGTGTCGCGCGGACACCCTCTTTTTTACTGTTCTTGAGCAAATTGCTCCGTTCTCGCTTGGTAAGATGATACATCGAGATGAGTTTTCAACGTCTGTTTAATTTCATCGACTGCTGCTTCGTCGAGACGGTAATAATATACCCCACTAATACGTGCGTCTTCTCCTTTGAGATGGAGCGTTTCGATGTTCGCTCCTGCATCTTTCGTTGCGTAAGCGAAGAAACCTTTCATTTCTTCAAACGTTAAGTTCGTTGTCATATTTTTGCCGACCGCTTCCATGATATCATCAAACTTAGTTAACGATTTTATGCTCATCGCTTTTTTGAAAATGGCTTTCATGAGCTCTTGTTGGCGTTTGCCGCGCTCGATGTCGTTGTCATATTTGCGCGTTCGAGCAAGCGCTAACGCCTCTTCTCCATTTAATGTTTGTAAGCCTGGTTTTAAGTGAATCGCATTTTTGCGATCGTTGGAGTCCATCTCACGAATTTCATAAGGGACATCAAATTCAATGCCGCCAAGTTCATCAACAACATCGACAAACGCTTCAAAGTTCATTTTGACGTAATAGTCCACTGGAATATCAAGCAATTCTTCGACTGTTTCTACCGTTGCTTTTACGCCACCGTAAGCGTGGGCGTGCGTAATTTTATCGTATTTTTTCTCGATTGGAATATACACGTAAGAGTCGCGCGGAATGCTAAGCAATTTGACTGTCTTATCTTTGACGTTAAATGTCGCTAGGACAAGCGCATCGGAACGTACTGCGCCCATTCCTTTTTTTTGGCGGATGTTGCTGTCATCGACACCGATAAATAAAACGGAGATGTTATCTGAATTTGGATCGACTTCCTTCATTCGTTTCTCCGATTTTTCGCGACCGTCAATTTGTTCAAACGATTGTTGAATGACAGACTGCGCTTTATTGAAGAGAAATGTCGCATATGCCCCTCCGCCAATGAGGAGAAGAAGCAATGGAAGCAATACGAACGTCCATATTTTTTTTCGTTTTCTCTTCTTCTTTTTCATATATACTCGTCTATTTTCCATCGTCGTTCCCCTTTTTCAAAAGTTCAACAAATATCGACATGTAAACAATCATCATTTTACAAAATTTTTATGAAGTCGTAAACGAAAATTTTTTACTGTGCGACGTCAAACTCCACATATACGTGCTCGCCTTCTATGATTGTGCTTTTCCCATTTGTCAGTTCGGTCATCCATGCGCGGAATTCGTCTTTTCGTTTTTCTTCAACGTATGTGTCGATCGTGACGTGCTCGGCATAATGAATGTCTTTAATGGAGTAGGTTGAAGCGCGCAGTTCATTTTCGACTTTCCCAAGCCATGTATAGTCGATCGTTGTATGCATGATGCGCATAAGCTTACGTTCGACAATGCCTGCTGCTTTCAATCCTTCTGTGACCGCTTTACCGTAAGCGCGCACGAGACCGCCAGCGCCGAGTTTAATGCCTCCGAAATATCGCGTCACGACAACGACTGTATCTTTCAACTTTTTCTTTTTTAACACTTCTAGCATCGGAACACCTGCCGTGCCGCTCGGTTCGCCGTCATCGTTTGCTTTTTGAATATGGTCGTGTTCCCCAATGATATACGCGGAACAGTTATGCGTCGCATCCCAATGTTTTTTCTTTATTTGTTGAATAAAGCGAATCGCTTCTTCTTCTGTCGTTGCCCGTTCGACATAACAAATGAAGCGCGATTTTTCAATGATGATTTCTGTTTCTCCATATCCTTTTACCGTATAGTATGCCTCTAACAAAACGAAATCACCTCAATGTTTATTTGGAATGTTGTGTGCATGTTGTCGAAAAATGCTGATGGAAATCGTCGAAACATGCTATAATAAAAATTATAAGGCGAGATGTGACATGATGGAAGTACGAATAAACGTCAGCTAAAAGTCAGAAAAGTCATTTCAATTGACTTTTGGTCATATTTTCTTTAGGTGGTGTATATGTCCAATAAAAAACTAGATGCGCGGCAGCTTGACCGTATTGTAAAAAAAATGATTGAAACAGTCGATCAAAGCAAAGCAGAAATTTTTCATATTAGTGAGCAATCACGAAAAGAACATGAGCGGTTGCTTGAAGAGTTACGGCGGACGAAAGAAGAAGTACAACGTGTCATCTTTCAAACAGATAACTTAGAAATGAAAACAAAGTTAGCGCGACAACGACTGTCGGACGTCAGTAAAAACTTCTCGCGTTATACAGAAGCTGAAATTCGCCAAGCATATGAGAAAGCGCATTCGCTACAAATGGAATTAGCGATGGTGCAAGAGAAGGAAAAGCAGCTGCGTCAACGTCGCGATGAGTTAGAGCGGCGCTTGACAGCTGTGAAAGAGACGATTGAACGGGCCGATCATTTAATTGGGCAAGTGACAGTTGTGCTGAACTATTTGAACGGGGATTTTCGAGAATTAAGCGACTTTATTAACGGTGCAAATGAAAAGCAAGAGTTTGGTCTGCGCATTATTGAGGCGCAAGAAGAGGAGCGAAAACGGCTGTCGCGAGAAATTCATGATGGACCGGCGCAAATGCTTGCGAACGTCATTATGCGTTCTGACCTGATCGAGCGCATTTATCGCGAACGCGGGGCGGAAGAAGCGATTGGCGAGATGCGCGATTTAAAAAAGATGGTTCGCTCCGCGTTGTATGAGGTACGTCGCATCATTTACGATTTACGACCAATGGCTCTTGATGATCTCGGTTTAATCCCAACGTTAAAAAAATATTTACAAACGATCGAAGAATATCATAAAAAAACAATTACGTTTACATACATAGGAGAGGTGCGTCGCCTGTCCGATCGTTTTGAAGTCGCCATTTTTCGTCTCGTGCAAGAAGCGGTGCAAAACGCATTAAAGCATGCGGAGGCGAAGGAGATTCAAGTGAAAATGGAGCTAAAAAAAGATCATTTGCTGATCGTCGTAAAAGATGATGGCAAAGGCTTTAATCCGAACGAAAAAAAAGATAAAGCGTTCGGGTTAATCGGTATGCGTGAGCGAATCGAATGGTTGGAAGGAAAGCTGCATCTTTACTCACAACTTGGACGCGGAACGATTGTCACCATGCACATTCCGCTCCAGAAGACAGAAGGGAAAGGGGAACGACAGCAGTGAAGACGCGCATTGTTTTAATTGATGACCATAAATTATTTCGAGAAGGAATTAAACGTATTTTAGATTTCGAGCAAGATTTCGAAGTTGTTGCGGAAGGAAGCGACGGTGACGAAGCGTTAGCGCTTGTTGAGCGATATAAACCTGATGTTGTCATTATGGACATTAACATGCCTCATGTTAACGGCGTAGAAGCGACACGTCAGCTGATTGAAGCATATCCAGATACAAAGGTGATCATTTTGTCGATTCATGATGATGAAAGTTACGTCATGCATGCGCTGCAAACGGGAGCGATGGGGTATTTGTTGAAGGAAATGGATGCGGACGCTTTAATTGAAGCGGTTCGTGTTGTGGCAGAAGGCGGTTCATATTTGCATCCGAAAGTGACACACAATCTTGTGAAAGAATATCGCCGTCTCGTCGCAGGAGAAGGAGTAGAAAAAGAAAAGCAAAATCAAGGTGTATGTCGTCCGTACCATTTATTAACGCGCAGAGAGTGTGAAGTATTGCAGCTGTTGGCGGATGGAAAAAGCAATAAGGGTATTGCGGATGCACTATATATTAGCGAAAAAACAGTGAAAAACCATGTAAGCAATATTTTACAAAAGCTAAATGTTAACGATCGTACACAAGCGGTTGTCGTTGCGATTAAAAACGGCTGGGTCGAAGTGAAATAAGGTTGTCGAGTGGATTCGACAACCTTTTTCAATGCAATGGTAGTTATAATGTAGTACAATGCAGATAGGAAAAATTTTGGACAAGGAAGGTAAGGATGATGAAAACGGCGATTTTAACGGACAGTACAGCATATATCCCGAAACATATTCGCGAACAGTTGAATATACATATCATTCCTTTAAGCGTCGTCTTTGGAACAGAGACGTATCGTGAAGAGATTGATATGAGCGCAGAAGATTTTTTTGACAAAGTAAAAACGAGCGAACAACTGCCGACAACGTCACAGCCGCCGATTGGACTATTTGTTGAAACGTTCGAGCAGCTAGCGAAACAATACGACGCCGTCATTTCGATTCATTTATCAAGCGGCATTAGTGGCACGTACCAAGGGGCTGTGTCCGCAGGGCAAATGGTTGAGGGGATTCAAGTGTACGCATACGATTCAGAAATTAGCTGCATGGTGCAAGGGTTTTATGCGATCGAAGCAGCGGAAATGGCGCAAGCAGGTGCGCACCCCGAAGCCATTATTGCGCGTTTAGATGAAATGAAACAGTCGGTGCGCGCTTATTTTATGGTTGATGATTTATCCCATTTACAGCGTGGTGGACGGTTAAGTGGGGCACAGGCGTTCATCGGTAGCTTGCTGCAAGTGAAGCCAATTTTACATTTCGTTGATAAAGTGATTGTGCTGTTTGAAAAAATTCGTACACGGAAAAAAGCGTTAAGCCGAATAGAAGAGCTATTTGCCGAAGATGCGCGTCTTGGCGTTCCGATGCGTGCCGTCATCATTCATGCGAATCGTGAAGAAGAAGCGCGCGCATGGAAAGAAAAGCTCGAACAACAATATCCACACGTGGAATTTTTCCTCAGCTATTTCGGTCCTGTCATCGGCACGCATTTAGGTGAAGGCGCGATGGGATTCGGTTGGTATAAAAAATAAGCAGGAATTTTTTTAATGCATGCGAATAGAAGAAGTGGGCGATTCGTCCACTTCTTTTTTCTTTTTTAGTGAGGTGATTCGTTTGTCTCTTGTTGGAAAACAGTTGTTAAGGTCTGAGCTTTCCTTTCCTTACGATAAGCAACATGTGCAAATTATAGACAGCATCATAAAAACAAAGCGAGGCTATGTTTGCATCCGCTGCAATAACGATGACCAACAGCTTTTTGCCTCTTTTCCTTGTGCACATTGTGGACGTACATGTACGTACTGTCGAAAATGCATCATGATGGGACGATGTAGCGAATGCAATCCGCTCGTCATTTGGATTGGACCAACTCCTTCGACCTCTTTTTCTTCACCGCTACAATGGAACGGTCAATTATCTCCAGCACAACAACTTGCTTCTCATGAAGTTTGTCATGCGATTGAACGTAACGATTCGTTGCTTGTTTGGGCGGTATGCGGAGCGGGAAAAACAGAAGTGCTATTTGCAGGCATTAACATGGCGCTGTCGCACGGAAAGCGCGTTTGCATTGCTGCTCCGCGCACCGATGTTGTATTGGAGCTAGCTCCGCGTTTGGCGAGTGTATTTCCGTCGGTCGATATGGCGGCATTATATGGCGGCAGCCAAGACCGTGGCAAACTTGCTTCATTGACGGTGACGACGACGCATCAATTGCTTCGCTATTATCACGCTTTTGATGTGATGATTGTCGATGAAGTTGATGCGTTTCCGTATAGCTTTGATCCGATGCTTTCATACGCCGTTGAACGCGCCCGAAAACCGACATCTTCCCTCATTTATTTGACCGCAACCCCAAATGAACAATGGCAACGTGAGGTAAAAAGCGGAAAACGAAAAGCGGTGACGATTCCTGCGCGCTATCATCGTCGTCCACTTCCTGTTCCGACATTTGAATGGTGCGGAAATTGGAAAAAAAAGTGGCGTAATCAACGTTTGCCATCCTGTGTCGTTCGATGGGTAAACGAGCATCTCGAAAGAAACAAACAAGCCTTTTTATTCGTTCCTCACATCGACTTTTTACAACAAGTTGTTCCGTATTTCCAACAATTTCATCCGCGCATTGAAGGCGTGCACGCCGAAGATCCAAAACGAAAAGAAAAAGTGCTTGCGTTTCGACGTGGGCAAATTCCGCTTCTTGTGACAACAACCATTTTAGAGCGTGGGGTGACTGTGCCAAACGTCGATGTAGCTGTATTAGGTGCAGAACAACCGATTTTTACAGAAAGTGCGCTTGTGCAAATTGCAGGACGCGTCGGGCGAAGTACTCAGTATCCGACAGGTGATGTGCGCTTTTTTCATTTTGGAAAAACGAAAGCGATGATCGCCGCCAAGCGTCATATTGTACGTATGAACGATGAAGCACGAAAGCGAGGGTTGCTTGACGAATGAAATGTTTGATTTGTCATGATGAATGGGTGCCAGCGATGTCGTTTGCGCTGCTTTTAACGCTTCGCCAGGCGGACGTTTGTTGCCCACGTTGTCGAGCCCGTTTTATTCGTCTTGAGGGAAATCGCTGTGAACGATGTAGCCGTTTAAGCGATCAAGCGATATGTGAAGATTGTATCGGGTGGGAAAGACGAAAAACGGTGTTGAAACAAAACGTCTCGGTGTATATGTATAACGATTGGATGAAAGAAATGATGAATCGTTTTAAATTTCGTGGCGATTATGCGCTTATTGAAGCGTTTCGTTCCGATGTTCGTCGCGTGTTTGATGAACATTTTTCTTCGGATGTGTGCCTCGTCCCGATTCCTCTTAGCTCCTCTCGATTAGCTGAACGTAGGTTTAATCAAGCGGAGGCGATCGCTTCACTTTTATCGGTACCGATGATTTTTGCCTTACAACGAATGGACGACGAAAAACAGTCGAAAAAAACGAGACGTGAACGCTTTGTCGGACGGAAGTTTTGTTTGACAGGAGAAGATGTAGCTGAAAAGCGCATCGTCATCGTGGATGATATTTACACGACAGGGGCAACAGTGCACGAAGCAGCAAAACTGCTATATGACGCAGGTGCACGAGAGATTTGTTCGTTTACACTCGTCCGTTCATAGTTGGGAACAAACTCCCATTGAAAACCGCATGACTCTAGTCGATATAAAGAGTAGGAAAATCGGAGAACGGAGATGGGTTGTTATGGAAATTCGCGGATACGGACATTATCGCTCGGCATCTTCACATTCAACGACTGTGACGTTAAAAGCAGGAGATGTGTATGAGGCGGTCGTCAAAGAACAAGTAGGTGAAAAAGAAGCGATTGTACAATTAAGAGGTGTTGACATTCGGTTTCGTTTTGAAGGCGACGTACCGCCATCTGGACGAGTGAAAGTGCAAGTGACAGGTGGAGATGGGGATATAGTGGAAGGAAAGGTTGTCACGCCTCCTCCAGCATCATCATTTGAAAAGTTCGAAACACCTGAGCTTCGCCAAGCGGCGATGATTGTCACCCAAAAACAACTGCCACTCACTCGTGAAACGGTAGAGTCTTTGCGTACATTTTTAACAGAAGGAAAAGGAACGGTTGAACAAAAGTTAGAAACGATTCAAATCGCAGCAACGAAAAAGCTTGATATGACGATAAAGCAGCTGCAAGTCGTTCATGAAGCGCTCCATGGCAAGTCGTTCAGCGAATCGTTACATGATATCGTTCAGGCGATTGATAAGCATTTTTCATTTACGCCAATCGTCAAACAACAGTCGCAAACGGTTAGCGAGCTACGTGCACAACTGCAACAGGAGCGAAACATGGATCGTGTGCTCGAACTGGCGAAGCAGTTTGCAGAGGAAAACAGACATGACGAAATCGCGAAAGCTGTGCGTGAGGCGATCGCGCTGAAAGAGCGCGGACATGAGACGTTTGCCCGAAGCCGCATCATGCAAGCTGTCGCTATGGCGGAAACGAATGAAAAAATAGATCATGGACAAATGGAACGTGCGACAACGAAAGAGAAGCAACTGCAAATGGTACGTCAGCAAATTGAACGTGAGCCGATTGTCGCCAAAGCGCTTACCATTGCGAAAGGAAGCGACGTCGTTCGCCAAACGCTCGGTCGAGCGTTACAAGAAGCAGAACAGTTGTATCGCTCAGGTCAACCGCTTAGCGCAAAAGAGCGATTGCTTGAAGCGTTTGCTTCAGTAGAGGAAAAAGACAATGTACCGACACAACTTTCCCCAACTACGCAAAAACAAATGGTCGATGAAGCGAAACGAATGGTTCGCAACGCGCGCTCGATAGAAGATGCCGTTCGTCAGTTGAAAGAAACGGCGCTTCCACGCATCGAAGCGAATGAATTACATGAAGCGATTGAACGTGTAGAACAACTAGGAGAAAAGGCGAAAACCGATCTTATCCAAGCATTGCGAGCAGTAGGAGCAATGAGAGAAACGTTGCGTCCGAACGCGCCAATAGCGAAAGTAAACGCGCAAGAAGCTCAGCTGAAACAAGTGGTAGAGGTACGAAAACAAGTAGAAAACGCTCCGACGGTGAAAGCGGTAGAACCGCAAGTAAGAGAACTGGCTCGTACGTTGCCAGCGGAGCAAGCAGAGAAAGTGGTTCGTGCATTAAGTCAAGCAAAATTATTTGAAACGGTTGGTCGTGGCGTAGAAGCGCGTCAACCACTTGTGCAAGCATTGCAATCTATTGAACAACAGCTTGAGCCTGAATATATGAATCGTGCAAAAATGATTGCTGATCGCCTCGAGCAGCAAACGATGACGTTAACAGAAGCGGTTCGTCAGCTACAAGCAGACGCTATGCTCACGAAACAACCAAATATGCCACAAACGCTTCAGCAAATGGCACAGATGCTAGATAAACAGCGCGAACAGCTTTTCACGGCGATTGCGACAATTGAAAATGAACAACGTGCAACCAATGACGTTCGCGCGCTAATTGCGCAAGCGATAAAAACGATACAAAAGGAGCCAAATGTCAAAGAAGCGTTACAAATGGCGCGTGCGCATCTTGCGCAACATATGGAACCGCTGCTTCATGATGCGTTCGCCCGTGCTGACGAACTCGCAAAAAACGGGAGAGAAATGGCTGCAAGACAAACGGTCGTCCAAGCACTTCAACAAATCGAAACGACGTTGCCGACAAATGACGCTTCCTCACCTGCTGATGCGGCGTACGAGTCGTTGGTGGCACTCGGTTTACAGTCGAAAGATATGATCGTTCAAACAGTAACGAAACGAATGGCGGAAGCAACGAAACAGTTTCAACAAGCGAAGCGTGATATGATGCGCAATTTAGATGCGATCGATCATCTGATTACTCAATACAAGCAAGCGGCGCGACCGCAGGCAAAACAGTTGCTGGAAACGACGATTAAACAGCTTGACCAAACAATTTTAAAAAGTGATGCGATGTTGTTTACGGATATGACGATGGAGAAAAAATTGCTGCAAGCCAGTTCACAATTGGCGGAGGCGAAAAAGCTGCTAGATAAAGGACAAATGGCAGAAGCACAAAAAATCGTGAAGCAAGTAAAAAGTACGCTCGAACAAATGCAATTTAAACCGTCAGATGTGAAAGTAAAACATTTTGTTCAAGCGCAGTCGCTGAAACAACAAACACCAGAACAAGCACTGCTGACGCAATGGAACGAAATCGTTCAGCCTGAGCCGTCCGCGCGCCACATGCTACAAACGATTCACCGCCTTGGTTTTATGCACGAAGCCGATATAGCAAATTCACTCGTATTTCATGGCGAAAGCGAACAGTCTGAAGAAACGATGAAAGGACTGCTCATGAAATTAGCACAAACGGGTGGCGAAGGATCGAAACAAGCCGAACAAGCGTTGACGCATATGACAGGGCAACAACTTTTAAACAAAAACGACCAAGGAAGTGCGATGCAAACGCTCTTTTTCACCATTCCTCTTCTGCTTCAAAAAGAAGTAAAAGACGTTAAAGTATATGTGAACGCCCGTAACGACGGAAAGAGAGTGGATTGGGAAAATTGCAGTTTGTACTTTTTACTTGAAACGAAAAAGATCGGTGATGTCGGGGTGTTGCTGAGCGCGAACGAGCGCACGCTTTCCGTGACGTTCCGCAACGATCGGGAAGATTTTGCGGAGCGCATGCGCCCACTCGTCGAAACGGCTACGAAGCGCCTTGAAGAAATCGGCTACCGCGTCGGAAATGTACAATTTACAACGTTTGCAAAACATGAAGAAAAGTCAAACGAGCCAAAACGAGCGACATGGACAGAGAAAGGATATGATTTTACAATATGATGTACTTTAACCAAAAACGAAAACGAGAAATAAACGGCCCATCGGCGGCGGTTATTCGCTACGAACAAGGAGATAAAGCGCCGACCGTCGTCGCCCACGGGCGCGGTTACGTCGCTGAAAAAATTATTGAACTGGCAAAACAAAACGGAGTGCCGATCGAACAAGATGCCGCGCTCGTCCAACATTTGCTTGACCTCGACCTCGGCGATACGATTCCGCCACAATTGTATGCCGTTATCGCAGAAATTTTAATTTTAATTGAAAAAATGGAACGAAACTATTAAACAATAACAAATCGTGACGATAAATAAAGTAGGTGAACGACAAAAGGAGAGTGAGCGCGTGGAGTTTTTAACAGAAGAAGTGGTGTATAAAAAAACGCCACAACAATTAACAGCGCTACTTTATGAAGGATTAATGGAAAGTGTAGAAGAAGCGATCGCAAGCACAAAAAAGGGCGACTATATTCATGCCAACAAAAGACTCCAAAAAGCAAATGATATTTTACGTCGCCTTGGCGTTGGTTTGAAGTATGATGCGGGCATTATCGCCCACCAACTAGACGCTCTATATAACTATATGGCGGAGCGTCTTATCGACGCAAATATGAAAAAAGATGTAGCGATGATGGAAGAAGTGCTCACGATCGCAAAAGAAATTGCGACCACATGGAATGAAGCGTTGAAAAAACAACCGACAACAAACGTCGCAGCGAAAAAAGCAGCGGCATATGAGCAATTTATTAAGACGGAGTAAAGGGAGAGAGAAACATGCGAATTAACCATAACATTCAAGCATTGAACGCTTATCGTAACTTGGCAGTAAACCAATCAAACACAGCGAAAAACTTAGAAAAGCTTTCTTCCGGTTTGCGCATTAACCGCGCCGCAGACGACGCTGCAGGTTTGGCGATTTCTGAAAAAATGCGCTCGCAAATTCGCGGCTTAGAAGTCGCAGAACGCAATGCGTTAGATGCCATTTCATTGATTCAAACGGCGGAGGGGGCGCTGAACGAAGTACACAGTATTTTGCAACGCATGCGAGAATTGGCGGTGCAGGCTTCTAACGACACTCTTGAGCCTAGTGACCGCGCGGCCATTCAGGCGGAAGTGGATCAACTTACAAAAGAAATCGACCGTATTGCCGATACAACCCAGTTTAACCAAAAACTTTTATTTAGTGGCTCACCAAAAGGAAAAGCGTTTGCGGAAGTGAATTCTTCGAAAATAAGTTATGCCGGTAACGGAACATGGGAAGGGATTGTAACAACGACACCGACTGCTCCAGCGCAAGTTGTCTTGGATTTTTCACGAGCATTTGGGATGCTTACCGATGATCAAATCGATGGTCAAATTTTTACGATTAACGGAAAAACATACCAAATTGATGCGAAAGGGGATGGAGTGACAAATACAAGCCATATTCGAGTAGATGTTTCTTCTTGGGATCCACTTCCGGTTGATGATAGTGATGCGGTTGCCAACATTAACAGCTTAATGACAGCATTAAAAAATACAATTATTGCAAATGATAGCACGTTTAGTTCTGCGAGTACTATTACTAATGCTTCGGACAGCGGTACTGCAACTGATGGAACGATTAGCAACGGTCAACTGACTTTGTTAACGACGAAAAACATGTCGCCAAAAGAAGCCAATCAAATTCAAGTATCTTCTTCTTTTGATAATACGAAATTAAAATATTTGCCTACATCTAGTTCAACTACTGAAGTTAGTACTTTTGTTGCGAGTGGCACATCGGCGACTTCTGAATCTTTTACGCTGTCATTTAATGATGTTCCAAAGAATGGGGATATACTAAAAATAGATAATTTAAAAATTACGTTCAGCGACTCAACAAGCAATACGTACTCATGGAGCGGAACGGAAGGAACAGCGACCATTAACGTCAGTGGCAAGAGTGTAACAGACGTGCTTAATGAAATTAAGGATGTTCTTGATGATGCTGTAGCGGATACTACGAATAGACCTGTTGATGCGTTGACATTCCACAGTGTCGTAGATAATATGTTGCTTCTCTCTACGAATCGGACAGAAGACGGGGGATCATTTGGTTTTTCAAACGGTCTAGAAATTCAATTGATTGATCGTAATTTTGGGGACAAAGAAGGCCAAAAACTAAATCTTGAAATGCAAATTGGAGCGAATGAATCAGAAACGCTAGCATTTGACTTAAGTGTTATGGATGCGGCAAGTCTAGGATTAGCCAGAAAAGCGGACCGAACTACTGCCGTTACTGCAGGCGTAAACGCTGAAGCTGGAATCGATGTATCCTCTTCTGCTCAAGTTGCTCGTGCAGCGATTTCTGTAATCGACGAAGCGATCCGCAAAGTATCAGAAGAACGCGGCAAGCTCGGTGCCTACCAAAACCGCCTCGAGCACACGATCAACAACTTAAAAACAGCGCATGAAAACTTAACATCGTCTGAATCACGCATTCGCGATACAGATATGGCGATGGAGATGACGAACTTTACGAAAAACAACATTTTAAACCAAGCGGCACAGGCGATGCTCGCGCAATCGAATCAGTTGCCGCAAGGAATTTTACAATTGTTAAAAAGCTAATGGATAAAAAGGGTAGGTCAAAGCGACCTCGCCCTTTTTTTGTAACTGTGGCATAATAAAAAGAAAAAAGGTGTGAACGTTGATGGAAGTGCAAAAAGTGTCGCGGGCGTCGTTGAACCGTGTGGCGAAAAAAGAGGATGTAACGATGGAATCGGTGTCGTTTACGGAAGTGATGCATAAGAAAAAAAGCGATGTATTATTTGAACGTTTTCAAACGATGGCGCAACAAATTGAAGCGCAAGGGAAAAAATTAGCCGAGTCGCAAACGGTGGAAGATTTAAAACAATATAAAAAGTTAGTGAAGCAATTTTTAGACGATGCGGTGAAAAATAGTTTGCAGCTTGAAGAACAGCGCGGATTTAGCCGGGGGGGACGGTCGAAAATTTATAAGCTCGTAAAAGAAGTCGATCAAAAGTTAGTGGAGCTCACAAACACCGTACTAGAAAAAGAAAAAAAAGGGCTCGATTTGCTTGGACTTGTCGGTGAAATTCAAGGATTAATTATTAATATTTACACGTAAGGGGGAGCAACATGTTAGATAACTGCCCAAAATGCGGGAGTTTGTTTGTACGGACGCAATTTCGTGATGTGTGCGAGGCATGTTATAGAGAGGAAGAGAAATTGTTTGAAAAAGTGTATGCATTTATTCGAAAACGAGAAAATCGCACGGCAACAATGCCTCAAGTCGTTGATGCGACGGGGGTAGAAGAAGCGTTAATCATTAAATGGATTAAAAAAGGACGGTTGCAGCTCGTTCATTTTCCAAACCTCGGCTATCCGTGCGAAAAATGCGGGGCAACGATTCGTGAAGGACGCCTCTGTTCTTCATGTATTAGTGGCATTCAAAAAGAGATGACGAAAATCCAACAAGAGGAAGAGCGACAAAAACAAGCGAAACATCAGACGACGTATTTTACCGAGCGACGCAAAGACGACTAAACATTTTTTTCTTTTTGCCGATAATAAATATAAGAAAACAAGGCGGAGAAAAGTGAGGTGGAAATATGAAAATCAATCGCATTCAGCCGATGAACGTTAACCCATATGAGCGGACGTCACGTGTCGAAAAGCCAACGAAGGCGACAAAAAAAATGGATCAAGTTGAAATTTCTAGCGCAGCGAAAGAACTGCAAGAAGCTGCGAAATTTTCTTCGGAACGGTTAGAAAAAGTGGAACGGCTAAAATCAGAAGTTGAAGCAGGTACGTATACAATCGATGCACGAGCGATTGCAGAAAGCGTATTGCGCTATTATAAACGATAACGGAGCGAACGAACATGATCGATGTGATGCAAAAGTTGCTGACGTTTCATCGTGGGTTATTGCAACTAGCAGAGCAGAAAACAGAAGCGATTAAAAAAGGTGATGTTGGTACGTTACAGCAAATGATGATGAAGGAACAAAAATATGTGATGGCCATTCGTCAGCTAGAAAGCGAACGAATGAGCCTTCTGTCGCATTTACCCGAGGAAGAACGAACGGTGAGCCGATATGCTGAACAGTTGGAAGAAAAAGAACGAACAAAGCTACTCCAACTAGCAAGCGATTTAAGTGAAACTATTGCACAGCTAAAACAACAAAACGAACTAAATATGCAGCTATTGCAACAGTCTCTCCAATTTATTCATTTTACATTAGATTTGATGATACCAAACGAACAAGATGTTACGTATGACCCGAAGCGAACGGATGAATTGCCGCCAAGGTCTTCATTTGAAGCGAAAACGTAAGAGGGGGTTTTTTTTGTGCTTTCGACATTTCACGGATTAGAAACGGTGCGGCGTGGGATGACTGCCCAACAACAAGCATTATACGTCACCGGTCATAATATCGCGAACGCCAACACGCCAGGCTATTCGCGCCAACGCGTCAACTTTGAACAAACGCCGCCGTATCCGTTTGCGTCTCAAAACCGCCCCGTCATGCCAGGACAAATGGGAACAGGCGTGGAAGGTGGAACGGTACAGCGAATGCGCGAAGAGTTTTTAGATGTGCAATATCGTGGGGAAAATATGAAATACGGCTATTGGAATACGCGTGCCGAAGCATTGTATAAAATGGAAGAGATTATGAATGAACCATCGGATGAAGGGCTGGCAAAAACGCTTGATCGCTTTTGGCAGTCGCTACAAGATTTAGCTGTGAACCCTTCAAACTCAGGTGCTCGCTCAGTCGTTCGCCAGCGCGGCATCGCGGTTGCAGAGACGTTTCATTATTTATCAAGCTCGTTAAAGTCGATTCGCGAAGATTTAAAAAATGAGTTGGATGTCACAGTAAAAGCAGTAAATTCATTAGCGCGTCAGCTTAATGATATAAACAAACAAATTAGCGAAGTAGAAGTACACGGCTATTTGCCGAACGATTTATATGATGAGCGCAATCGGCTGTTAGATGAGTTGTCGCAGTATGTGAACGTGAAAGTTACCCCTGTGTCAAGCGGTGGCAGCTCCTTAAAAATTGCGGAAGGACGTTTTACGGTCGAGTTAGTGGATCGTACAGGAAGCACGGTGATTGGCACGCTTGTTGATGGGCGACTAGGACAAGTAAATGAGCTTCAACTAAGCTATCAAGACAATGTGACAAAAACAGGGCCAATTGTTGGCTTTTCACTTGGAAATACACCGTTTTCAACGGTTGAACACTTAAAAGAAAATGGGAAAATAGGATCGCTTCTTTATTCATACGGATATAGTGAAGATGGGGGTACAACGACGAAAGGGCTATATCCTGAAATGTTAAACAATTTAAGCGCTATGGCAAAAGCATTTGCGGATGAGTTTAATACCGTTCATTCAAGTGGATGGAGTGTAACGGAGATAAAAAATAATGCTACTGCACCAAGCGCGAAACCATTTTTCACTTACGATCCAAGTGATCCGGCTGGAACGTTAGATGTCGCACAAACTATTAAAGATTCGCTTGACAACATTGCCGCGTCAGCAACAGGTCAAATCGGTGACGGAAGTAACGCTCAAGCGTTAGCCGAAGTGAAAAATGGTATGATGAACATCGCTGGCAACACAACAACAATTCAAAACTTTTATGAAAGCTTAATCGGTCAAATGGCAGTCAATGCGCAAGAAGCGAAACGGTTATCTGAAAATAGCGAAGTGCTTCGCCAATCGGTTGATGAACGGCGCATGGCGGTCAGTTCCGTATCGCTTGATGAAGAAATGATGAACATGATGAAATTCCAGCATGCGTATAACGCCTCTGCACGTATGATTACAATGATTGACCAAATGCTAGACAAAATCATTAATAACATGGGTATTGTCGGAAGGTAGGTGAGTAACGTATGCGCGTCACGCAAATGATGCTAGCGAACAATACGCTGCGCAACGTCAGCAAAAGCTATGATAAGCTTGGCACGTATCAGCAACAGCTAGCGACGGGGAAAAAAATTCATCGCCCGTCTGAAGATCCGGTCGTGGCGATGAAAGGAATGCATTATCGTACAAGTTTAACGGAAATCGAGCAATTCCAGCGCAATTTGTCGGAGGCGTATACGTGGATGGAAAACTCGGAATCGGCGCTTAACCATACGACAAATGTTTTGCAGCGCGCTCGCGAACTCGTTGTGCAAGCGAAAAACGGCACGCTCGGTCCTGAAGATCGTCAAGCGATCGCCCGTGAAATCGAACAATTGAAAAAAGATTTAGTACAAGTCGCTAACACAAAAGTGGCAGGCAAATATATTTTTAATGGCACAAACATCGAACAAGCACCTGTGGCAGACGGGACACCACCAACCGTTACTAACAACAACGATGATTTTATGGTCGAAGTCGCCAAAGGGGTAAAATTAAAAATTAATGTCACCCCAAACAATGTGTTTAACCAAGGTTTGTTTAATACGTTACAGCAAATTGAGAACGAATTAGCTAACCCAACCGGGAATTTAGACAATTTGCTTTCCCAATTAGATGGTCATTTAAACGACGTACTTGCAGAACGGGCAGAGCTTGGGGCGCGCGTGAACCGTTTAGAGCTCGTGGAGCAACGTCTTGCCGAACAACAGCTGATCGCCAAACGAATGATTTCTGACAACGAAGATGCGGACATTGAAAAAATTATTACCGAACTGAAGTCGCAAGAAACTGTGCATCGCGCAGCACTCGCTGTCGGAGCACGCATCATTCAGCCGACGCTCGTTGATTTTTTACGTTAAGGGGATGAGTTAGAATGAAAATCCCACAACTGACGATGCAAGCGACGTTCCCGCAACTATCCATTACAGTTGAGAGCGGATATATGCATATGCGTCAACAACAAGCCGAGCTGTCGATTGAACAACCGAAACCACAGCTTGAGATGAAAACAACGCCACCGCGCCTCACGATTGATCAAACCGAAGCGTGGGCAGATATGGATTTAAAGCACATTTTCCGTCGTATTGAAGAAGCTGCGCAAGACGGCTATGCCAGTTGGTTATCGTATTTAGAAACGACTGCAATACAAGGCGATGAATTAATGCGCATTGAACAAGGCGGCGACGTGCTTGCGATGCAAGCGCAGGCGAATAGCGAACGACCGCCTTTTGATTATAATGTCGGGCTTATTCCACGCCCATTTAGCGTGAAAGTCAGTTTTGAGCCAGGACATATCAATATGAACTGGCAAACATCAAATGCTCGTATTCATATTGAGCCACGCCCTGTGCAAATCGATTACAAACCAAACGTTGTGCATATTGACTTAGCGCGTCACAACAACTTGCGCATTGACGTGACCGTATAAATGAGGGATGAACATGAATATTGAAACGAAATATCATGGAACGGTTCAGCTTTCTCAGTTGGCACTCGTTTCATTTGAAAACGGACTACCGGGCTTTGAACATGAAAAACAATTTGCGTTGCTTCCGATTCACGATTCGCCATTTACAATTTTACAATCAATACAAAATAAAGATGTGGCGTTCGTAATGATCGAGCCGTTTTCGTACTTTCCAACGTACGAAATCGAATTGGACGATACGACGTGTGAGCAGTTGAAAATACAAAAAGAAAACGATGTGGCGCTATACGTCATTTTAACGGTCGCAGAACCGTTTACAAATACGACAGCGAACTTACAAGCGCCTGTCGTCATTAACGTTCATGAACGAATTGGAAAGCAAGTTATTTTAACAAACACGGACTACAAAACGAAACATCGCCTCTTTCCTGAAAAAGTGGCGAAATAAGGAGGCGAGGGTATGCTTGTATTAACGCGCAAATTAAAAGAAGCGATTCAAATCGGTGATGACACCGAAGTCGTCGTTCTCGCCATCGATGGCGACCAAGTCAAGCTCGGCATTCGCGCACCGAAACATATCGATGTGCATCGAAAAGAAATATATCTCGCCATCCAAGCAGAAAATAACGCTGCCTCTCTCGCCTCTGCCACTTCGCTTCAACAACTATCCGATCAATTAAAAAGGGAGGGAAGAAACCATGAGCGTTAGCATCGGCGGTGTTCAAATCCCTGGCGTCATCGCGCGCATCGTTCAAGACAATAAAGCGATCGCCGAACAAGCGTTAAACGAAATTGTTAACAAACATAAAGATGATCCAGCGCGCATCGTCAAAGAAATTCAACAACCATCGCCGTTTTCACAATTTCTTGACATTAAAGTATAAAATTTTTTTCGCAACCTATTAAACTTTGAAAAAACAAGCCGATAATAAATGTGAGCGCAAGAAAGAAGGGCGGCCGACTTCAATCTTGCCAACTAAAAACCACACGGACGTGGGAAAAACAAATTCAAGGAGGAAAAAAACAATGAGAATTAACCACAACATCGCAGCGTTAAATACACACCGTCAATTGACAATTGGCAACTCTAACGCTGCGAAAAACATGGAGAAATTATCTTCTGGTCTTCGTATCAACAAAGCAGGCGATGACGCGGCAGGTCTTGCGATTTCAGAAAAAATGCGCGGACAAATTCGTGGATTAGAAATGGCTGCGAAAAACTCACAAGATGCGATTTCTTTAATCCAAACAGCAGAAGGTGCATTAAACGAAACACATGCGATTCTTCAACGCATGCGTGAGCTAGCGGTGCAAGGTGCGAACGATACGAATACAACAATTGACCGCGAACAGATTCAAAAAGAATTGAACCAATTAATTTCAGAAATTGACCGTATTTCGAACACGACACAATTTAACACAAAGAACTTGCTTGACGGTTCTTTAAATGCGACGTTCCAAGTTGGGGCGAACAGCAACCAAATCATTAGCCTATCGATTTCAACAATGGACTCTACAGCTCTAACAGTTGATGCAGCAAATGTTTCTGTTGCTTCAAACGAATTAGCTAGTACAGCGATTAAAAACATTGATGATGCAATCAATGCTGTATCACAAGAACGTTCAAAACTTGGTGCATTGCAAAACCGCTTAGAGTACACAATTAACAACTTATCTACTTCTGCTGAAAACTTAACAGCAGCGGAATCTCGCATTCGCGACGTAGATTATGCTTTAGCCGCATAAGCGGTGACAAGCACAGTCGTCCTAACTGGAAACGGTTAGGAGTATGACCGGGTGAATTGCTGGAAACCCCTTAGAGCCTTTGACGCCACAACGAAGCTGGAAACGGCAAGCGTGATGGCTTGAAAAGTCAAAGGATTGGGCAACCGAGCAGCCAAGCTCCTGTGACGAAAGTCTGGAGAAGGTTCAACGACTAGGACATACCACCTAAAGCGAGAGCTATGGTGATGAAGTCCGTAGGGTGAGTAGGATGCTCCATCGTCCTATATCATTCGAAGTGCCCGGCCCCTACCTAGCGACAAGCTAGCGGGTGAAGAGATAGTCTAGTCGTTTGCGAAAGCAAATGTTCGCACGATGGCGAAAGAAATGATGGAGTTCACGAAGAACAACATTTTAACGCAAGCAGCACAAGCGATGTTGGCTCAATCCAATCAAATGCCACAAGGTGTATTGCAATTACTTCGGTAATTTGATTGGAAGGGCGTCTTAGCTGGAAACGGCTAAGAGGATGACTGGGTGAATTGCTGGGAAGCCCTAAAGCTTTCCTTGCCACAACGAAGCTGGAAACGGCAAGCGTGACGGCCTGAAAAAAGGAAAGATGCTACAATGGGCAATCAGCAGCCAAGCTCCTGTGAGGAAACTCTGGAGAAGGTTCAACGACTAGGACATACCACCTAAGGCGAGAGCTATGGTGATGAAGTCCGTAGGGGAAATCCCCGAAGTGCCCAGCCCTTCGCTAGCTAATGGCTAGAAAGGTGAAGATATAGTCTACACAACGATCGAAAGACGTTGCGGCATGGCAAGCCAACCAACAACCACAAGGAGTATTGCAATTACTCCGTTAATGAAGCAACAAGAGATCTTAGGTTTTCTAAGGTCTCTTGTTTATTTCTCTCCATTTGTACGTAACAGACCAGTAGCTCCGTTGCAATGCGTTTGCAATTTCTTGAACAGTTGCTCCATCCTTTTTCATCTTTTTTATAAGCTGTATTTCTTCTTCGGTGTAATTTTTCCAACGATCAGCGTTGCTTACTAAAACTTTAAAATCAGGGTACTTACTTTTCCATTTTGTATTTTCCATTTGCAAACGCTCGTTCCAATTTGTTTTATAATACATGGATGGGCAATCGATCGTAATAGGGGAAATAAGATCTAAAAATAAGAATGTTTCTTTTACAGATGTCGTTTTCAAAATTACTCCCTGTCCATCTTTTCGTCTGCTTAATTGAAATTTTATACCAAAGGTGTGGAAGATGTGTTGTTGTAGTTGCTGAAGTTCGGTTGCTGTGTAGCATTGTAAGTAGAGATAGATGTGCGGTGTTAAGTAAATCTGTTTTTTTCGAATATTTATTCTTGAAGAGATGCAAAGAGCCCCATCATCCATGTACAAGAAAGCAAGAAAGTGCGGAAGCGTGCAATATGATAACAAACGCACTGGAACACGTTTTACTCCGTCTTCATCGTAAAAGTGAGCATATAGTGCCGTAAACAGTTGTAAAGAAGCAGAACGAATACATTGACTCCTTGGTGTTATGTACAACAGTTTATCAAAAAATGATACTTTCCACTGTCGATATTCTTTCTGAGCTATTCCAAAATGTTCACGGTAGCTATGATTTTTTCTCCGACTGTTTGAATAGATCTTTGTAATTTCCCCATCACCTATGATACTAGCAATTAAAATATTCTGTTGAATAGGAGTTAATCGCCAGAAATCTTCCATATGGTTTTTCCTCCTAACAAGAACGTGTATTCTTTGTTTTACTCATTATAACACGTTTTTGAATAGATGTGTGTATTTTTCATTAGACGTTCGTCAGAATCCTCTGTTTTAGAGGGTTTCATAAAGCATAAAATGAATAATTGCTATATTTGTTTTCTCTCCTCTTCACATCTTCATCTTTTTATCCGATATAAACAGTAGATGAATACATAAATGAAGAAAGAAGGAAGAGAAATGAAGCCATTTTTATCGTTATGTATGATCGTAAAGAATGAAGAAAAAGTGTTACAACGTTGTTTAGACTCTGTATATGGCGTTGTAGATGAAATTGTTATTGTCGATACAGGTTCAACCGACTCAACGAAAGACATTGCGTTAAAATATACAAATAAAGTATATGATTTTGAATGGACGAATAGTTTTGCGGATGCGCGCAACTTTGCTCAGCAACAAGCGACTGGAGAATGGATCCTTGTACTCGATGCAGATGAATACGTCGATCAAGCAAATTTGAAAGAAATGATTGATATATTAAAGCAAGCGGATGAGAGTGTGGAAGCGTATGATGTGGCTATTTACAACTTTATGGGTGTGTACGGCGAACGTGTTCTTCAACATCGCCATACGCGTATTTATCGCAACTCCCCACATTTACGATACGATCGAGCCATTCATGAACAGTTGCGTAGAGTAGACGGCGAATACGTTCAAGCTTCGCAAGGAATTTTAACCATCTACCATACCGGTTATATGCATCAGGCAGTGACAGAAAAGAAAAAACATGACCGCAATGCACCGCTTCTTGAGCATGAAATGGAAGTAGGTGAAAGCGTTGCTTTTGACTATTTTAATTTAGGAAACGAGTATCTTTCTAAGGGGGAAATAGAAAAAGCACTACAATCATTTATTCAAGCATACCAAGCGAAAAAAGACATTCGCTTGAGCTGGGTATCTTATTGTCTTGTGCAAATTATTTTATGCTTAAAGTATTTACAAAGGTTTGAAGATGCTTTACAAGTCATCACGGATGCAGAAAATTTATATAGCGAAACAGCTGACTTTCCATTTTTGCGTGGGGAAATTTACTACTTGCAACATCGTTACGACGATGCGATAGAACAGCTTGAATATTTGCTTGAACATAAAAGCAAATATCCTCATACGATTAAAACGTTTGAATATGTCGAATATGATCCACATATGTTGCTCGGACATATGTACAAGCATAAAGGAAATTTACAAAAAGCAATGTATCACTATTCTAGTGCATTGTCTTTCAATCGCAATAGTTATGAGGCACTATACCATGTGTTGCAGTTGTTAGCACGTGTTCATCGCGAGGAAGAAATCATTGAATTTATTGAAAATAAGCAATTAGCGAACAACGAGCTATCTATTTTGCTTATTTTGCGCATTGCTTCAGTTTTACATTTAGAAAAAGTAGTGCGATGGTACGCTCCGAAGTTAAACGATGAAATTGTTCGATATGGCTTTGAAATAAAAACAAATATATTGCAAAAACGTTATGAAGAAGCGTTACAACAAATATTAAAAAGTTCTCTATCTCATTTACAAACGTATATTCGAACGGGAAGTTTAGATTTGTACGACTTATTGGTTGTGGCGTTTAAAACAAGCCAACTCGATGTCGTTCGCTTATTGCTTCATCTCGTTTCTGAGCAAAAAGAAAAAGAGTTTCTATTGTTTATGATGAACGAGTTAGAGAAAGCCCCATCGCATGAATTTTACTTACTTTTGCTTGAGCGAACGATTCAACTGAAAGAGTACGAGTTATTTGAACAATTTCTTGCTTTAAGAGATACATTTCCTTCGTCCGTTCATATAAAAATTGGGCATTTGCTGCATCGTTATGAATTTATGGACGTGGCCCTTCAACTGTATCGTTCAGTTGATGATATGAATGATTGGGATGCGGAGTCGTTTGTAAATGTGATCGAGGCGTTAGCAGTAAAAAATGAAGCGATGGAAGCGATGCAATATGGACTGTTAGCGATCAGTTTCGGCCATCGCGATTTTCGCTTGTACAAATATGTCATTGAGTTAATGAACATATGTGGAATGAATGAAGAGAAGAAGAAAATTGTTCAACAAGCGAAACGGATGTATCCAGACAGCGAATGGTTAAAGGAGAAAGAAGAATAAAAGGGAGAGCGCGATGAAAACTAGTATCGTTATATTAACTCACAATAAGTTAGACTATACAAAGCAATGTATTGAAAGCATCCGCCAATATACGAGAGAAGGAACGTATGAAATCATTGTAATCGATAACCATTCTACAGATGGAACAGTTGAGTGGTTAAAGGCACAAACAGATATACGAACGATTTTCAACGATGAAAATGTTGGTTTTCCAAAAGGATGTAATCAAGGAATACAAAACGCAACGGGAGAAAACATTCTTTTACTGAATAATGATGTCGTCGTTACGAAACATTGGCTTGACCACTTGCTAGTTTGCTTATACAGCGCTGATGATATTGGAGCTGTAGGGCCAGTGACAAATTCCGCTGCTTATTATTCAACGATTCCAGTGAGCTATACATCGATTGACGAAATGCATGCGTTTGCTTCTCGATATAATGTTTTAGACCCGAATAAATGGGAAGAGCGATTAAAATTGATTGGTTTCTGCATGCTCATTAAAAAAGAAGCGATCGATAAAGTCGGGCTGCTGGATGAACGGTTTACCCCAGGAAATTTTGAGGATGACGATTATTCTGTCCGTTTAAGACAAGCTGGGTATCGTTTAATGCTATGTAAAGACACGTTTATTCATCATTATGGTAGCGTATCATGGAAAGATGACGATAGCGGTTATTTGAAGTTGTTGCGAGATAATCAAAAAAAATTCGAAGAAAAATGGAATGTTGATGTCCAAGCATATGCTATTGAATGGGAGATAATCAGTGAAATAACGATGGATCGCCAAACGAATGTTAATGTGTTACACATTGGTTGCGGTGCAGGAGCAACGCTATTGAAAATGAAGCAAGAGTACCCGCATGCAACGTTTTACGGTGTAGAACAAAATGCGGTGGCGATAAAAGAAGCACAACGGTACGCGTACGTAGCAAATGACTTAGAAGATAGTGAAATTAAAAGACAAATGTTTGATCTTATTTTGTACAGTAATCGTATGTTTACGTTAGATGATCATGTTCTTCGTTTTGTCGTTGAACATTTAAAACCAAATGGACAGTTTTTCGCTTATGTGCAAAATGCGGGGCATTTCCGAGTGATTGAAGAACTGATCGCTGGACGTAATCCTCTTGAACGTACGAATTTATATAGCTTAGGTCAATTAGATGATTTGTTTAAACGGCATCCGCTATCGATGTCTATTAAAGGTATGATCGTTTCAGAGGACGACAACAAACATCGATTAGTCAACCATCTGAAAGCATTATATGGAGAGACTGTTCAATCTTTACTTATACCAAAGTCGTTTGTTGTACGCGCTTATAAGCAAAATGAGAATATAAGGAAACTAATTGACAATTTTGTGTGTAAAAAAGATCGTCATTATGTTTTAGAACAGTTACATCGTCTTTCTACTAACGAAGTGATCGATATCATAAAAAGAATGGATCATGCGGTTGAATTATTAAATGAACTTGCGATCGAAAATTTTGCGCATGGCTATCATGAACACGTTTTACCTTATTTACAAGCAGCGTTTGAGTTATGCCAAGATGATACAGACACGTTGTACAATTTAGCTTTTGTATTGAACTCCTATGGTGAGAAAGAGCTAGCGAATCGATATTTGTCATTCATTCGCCAACCCGATGATGAAGTGAGAAAGTTGTTTGAGGAAATTAACGAACAGTCATTGAAAAAGGCACAGCAACTTACATTTTTGTTGCGTCGTCTCGAGTTTGATGTCGATGTTGACGAGACAAAGCAATCGCTCGTTGACCAACTTGCCCGTGGTGAGATAGATGAACAACTCATTAAGGAGATTATCGATACAAGTATTATTCATAAAGTGAAAGTTTTTCAAAGTATCGCCATCGCATGTTTCGAACGAGGATTGCATGAACATGTACTACCGTATTTACAGCTTGCTTATGAACAAGAGCCGACGAACGTAGATACGTTATATAACTTAGGATACGCGCTTCTTACTTATGGAGAACATGCGCTAGCAGAGACATTTTTACAAAAAATTCAACAACCAGATGAACAAGTGCTACAACTGTTGAAGATCGCAAGAGGAGAGTCTGAATGATGAACGATAAAAAAATTGCATTTATTTATTGCGTTAACAATCGAGAGTTATATGAAGAGTCTGTCCGTTATGTGAGATCGCTTCACGTGCCGGACGGATACGAAATCGAAATTATAGCCATTGAAGGAGCAAAAAGCATCACTTCTGGATATAACGAAGCAATGAAAAAAACAGATGCAAAGTATAAAGTGTATTTGCATCAAGATGTTTTTATTGTGAATAGGAATTTTTTAGTTGATACTATTGAGCTATTCAAAAAAAATAAAAAGCTCGGAATGATCGGTGTAGTTGGCGCGAAAACAATTCCTAACTCAGGAATATGGTGGGAAAGTGAAAATAAGGTTGGCAAAGTTTATGATAGTCATACTGTGAAAATGGAGCTATTGCAATTTGCAGAGGTAGATCAAGGCTATGAGCCTGTGCAGGCTATTGATGGTCTCCTTATGATGACCCAATATGATGTTCCTTGGAGAGAGGATATTTTTAAAGGATGGCATTTTTATGATATCTCTCAATGTATGGAATTTATTAATCGAGGGTATATTGTCGGTATTCCACAGCAGAGAACACCATGGTGTATACACGACTGTGGATTAGTAAATACAAAAAATGGTTTTGAGAAAGATAGAAAAATATTTATTGAACAGTATGTTAGTCAAAGCTTCGGAAATAATCTTGGTGATAATGAGAATGATTATAGTAAAAAATCAGAGAATTATTATCAAGGGGTTAATTACTCCATACTAAATTTTATTAACCCTAGGGCAACTTACGTACTCGATATAGGTTGTGCACAAGGAAATTTAGGGTATGTAATAAAGCAAAAATTTGGATCTAGAGTCTTTGGTATAGAAGCATTTGCTCCAGCTGCTGAGAAAGCTAAAACAAAATTGGACAAGGTTTATATAGGGGATATCGAATCATTCAAATTTCCTTTCTCCGAAGAGATGTTTGACCATATTATTTTTGGAGATGTTCTCGAACATTTATACGATCCATGGGGTGTATTAAGCAAAGTTAAGCCATATTTAAAGAAGGATGGAACTATAATAAGTAGTATACCAAATGTTGGGCATATTTCAGTTTTAACTGAACTTCTTATGGGGAAATGGACGTATAGAGATTTAGGGTTACTTGATAAAACGCATTTAAGATTTTTTACTTTAAGTGAAATTAAGAAAATGTTTGAACTTTGTGGGTATGAGATTAAACAAATACATAGGATTGAGGTTACAAATGAATTTTATAATAAATTAATTATTGCTTTAAAAGATTGCTTAGAAAGTGTTGGTGTTAATAGAGAGAATTTTATTGAAGAGCTGGTGGCTTATCAGTACGTTATAGAAGCTAATAAGAAATAGTGGAAAGTTTGCTTTTTATCAATTAGTTATGGAGGGTTATATGAAAGGTATCATCCTTGCGGGAGGGACAGGCTCCCGTCTTTATCCACTTACGAAAGTAACAAATAAACATTTGCTTCCAGTTGGCAAATATCCGATGATTTACCACGCCATTTATAAGTTAAAAGAAGCGGGAATGAGCGATATTTTGATCGTCACTGGGCGTGAGCATATGGGTGATGTGGTGAATTTGCTTGGAAGCGGTTCGGAGTTTGACGTTCAGTTTACGTATAAAGTACAAGATCAGGCAGGCGGTATTGCACAGGCGCTTGGGTTGTGTGAGGCGTTTGTTGGTAATGATCTCATGACGGTTATTTTAGGGGACAACGTCTTTTCCGACAGTATCGTCCCGTATGTAGAAAATTTTAAAAAGCAACAAACAGGTGCAAAAATTTTAATTAAAGAAGTGAGTGATCCAGAGCGTTTTGGTGTTCCGGAATTAGACGGGGAACGAATTAAAAGTATTGAGGAGAAACCAAAAAAACCGAAAAGCAGTTATGCGGTAACAGGTATTTATATGTATGATACTAAAGTGTTCGATATTATTCGTACATTAAAGCCATCTGCGCGTGGAGAATTGGAAATTACTGATGTCAATAATGCTTATATTGCTTGCAACGAGCTGACATATGATGTATTGCAAGGATGGTGGACGGACGCGGGGACGCACGCGTCTTATTTGCGGGCGAATGAACTAGCAAAGGATGTTAACTTCGGCCAATGGTTTAATAAGAACATGAAATATTGAAGGATGAAAGATATGAAAATAATCGAAACGATATTTGATGGTGCATTTGTTTTAGAACCAGCTGTATATGGGGACGCTCGTGGTTTTTTTATGGAAAGCTATAATGAGAAAACGTTTCGCCAACTAGGTTTTCACTTTCGGTTCGTGCAAGATAATCATTCTCTTTCTGTTAAAGCGGGAACGATTCGTGGATTGCATTATCAGTTAAACCCAAAAGCCCAAACGAAACTCGTCCGTGTTACGCGCGGGGCAATTTTCGATGTGATTGTCGATATCCGACAAGGTTCTCCGACGTTCGGAAAATGGCAAGGTTTCATTTTGAGCGCTGATAATAAAAGACAATTGTTAGTTCCTAAAGGATTTGCGCACGGCTTTTGCACCTTGGTTAGTCATACAGAAGTTCAATATAAGGTGGATGACTATTATTCTCCAGAATATGAAAGAGGGATTTTGTGGAACGACCCTTCTCTAGGGATTGATTGGCCAATGTCAACTCCTATTCTTTCCGAAAAGGATGCAAATCATCCATTGTTGACTGATGCGGAGATTAATTTTACGTGGGAGAGACTGATATGAATGTGTTGGTAACTGGTGGAGCTGGTTTTATCGGCAGCAACTTTGTACGTTATATGTTACAGAAATATCCTAGATACAAAATTGTGAACTATGATCTGTTAACGTATGCCGGAAATTTAGAAAATTTGCAAGATATTCAAAAAAATGAGCGGTATATTTTCGTTAAAGGTGATATTGGAAATTATCAGCTCGTTGATTATGTGGTGAAAACATATGCGATTAATGTCATTGTAAATTTTGCAGCCGAATCACATGTCGATCGCAGCATTTCTGATCCAGCAGCCTTTGTAAAAACAAATGTGCTTGGTACGCAAGTGTTATTAGATGTGGCGAGAGCGAACAGCATTGAGAAATACGTACAAATTTCGACAGACGAAGTGTATGGAAGTTTGGGGGAGACGGGGTATTTTACTGAAGAAACTCCATTAGCTCCGAACAGCCCTTATTCGGCAAGCAAAGCGAGCGCCGATTTGCTTGTGAGAGCGTATCATGAAACATATGGGTTAAACGTGAATATTACGCGCTGTTCAAATAACTATGGTCCTTATCAGTTTCCAGAAAAGCTTATCCCATTGATGATTACAAATGCTTTGGAAGGAAAAGAACTTCCGATTTATGGGGACGGTCGACATGTTCGCGATTGGCTCCACGTCGTTGATCATTGTGAGGCGATAGATTTAGTCATTCATAAAGGGAAAGCAGGAGAAGTGTATAACATTGGCGGACATAATGAGCGAACAAATAATGAGATTGTTCACCTCATTGTTGAAAAACTTGGTGTATGTCAATCGCTCATTAAATATGTTCCTGACCGTCCAGGACATGATCGACGCTATGCAATTGATGCGACAAAAATGATGACTGAACTCGGTTGGAAGCCTCAGTATACGTTTGATAAAGGGATTGAAGAAACGATTCAGTGGTATATGGATCATTCTCATTGGTGGAAGCGGATGAAGTCTGGGGAATATATGGAGTATTATAAAAAACAATATGGTGAAAGAACATGAGCAAAAAAGTCGTGGTAACAGGAGCAAAAGGTCAGCTTGGTACGGAAGTAGTTGAACAATTTCGGCAAATGGGATGGGACGTGTATGGATATGGAAAAGACGAGCTTGATGTGACAGATGCGCAACAAGTCATGGGCAGGCTTGAATATATTCGCCCGCATGTCGTCGTTCATGCAGCTGCATATACAAAAGTTGATGAAGCGGAAAAGGAAAGAGAACAAGCTTTTTTGATTAATACATATGGAACGAGAAATGTCGCTGTGGCTGCTGAAAAAGTGGGGGCGAAGCTTGTATATGTAAGCACCGATTACGTATTCGATGGTAGAAGAAAAGAGCCCTATGACGAATTTACGAACACCCACCCGATAAATGTTTATGGAAAAAGTAAATTAGCAGGAGAACAGTTTGTATGTCATTTTCATTCGAAATTTTTTATTGTACGAACGTCGTGGGTGTTTGGAGCGCATGGAAGTAACTTTGTGAAAACAATGTTACGGTTGGCAAAAGAAAAAAAAGAAATTTTCGTTGTTAATGATCAACGTGGCTGTCCGACATATGCAGTCGATTTAGCACATTCCATTTACGAGCTTGCTCAAACGGAAAAATACGGATTGTACCACATATCGAATACAGGCCAATGTTCATGGTATGAGTTTGCCCAAGCTATTTTTACGGAAGCATGTGTTGATGTTCCCATTCACCCTTGCCGAACAGAAGATTATCCGCGGCTAGCTGCTCGGCCATCTTATTCCGTGTTTGACCATATGGCTTTACGATTGAATGGGTTTGAACCACTTCGTCATTGGCGTGAGGCGCTACAACAATTTTTGCGTGGCTATGAGGTGAAACATTGAAAACATTAGCTTTAGTCATGATTGTGAAAAACGAAGAGAAACATTTAGCGCGCTGTTTACAGAGCGTTCAACAGATCGTTGATGACATCGTTATTGTTGATACTGGTTCTATTGATGCGACAAAAGATATTGCTTATTCGTTTGGTGCAAAAGTGTTCAACTTCGAGTGGGTAAACGACTTTTCTGCGGCACGAAACTATGCGCTCATGCAGTCGACGTGCGATTGGAATCTTGTGATTGACGCTGATGAATATATTGTAAACGACTGTAAGAGCATCATCAGACATTTCATTGAAACAAATGAGGGAGTAGTTGGACGAATTAAACGAATAGATGAGTTCAATCAAAACGGCGAGCGACGATATGCCCAATCTTACTTATCACGGTTGCTTCCTAAAGGGGTAACATACAGCGGGAGAGTTCATGAGCAAGTCGATTCTCCGTTTCCACGCAAAAATGTTAATGTCGAAGTGTACCATGATGGATACGTCCACACGAATAAAACAGAACGGAACTTGAATTTACTATTGCAAGAGTTAAAACAACACCCAACCGATGATTATGTTTTATACCAAGTAGGAAAGCAGTACAAGCTGTTGCAGCAATTGAACATGGCAGAGAAGTATTTTGAGGAAAGTTATCGTTTTGTTCCCCTCCATGCGCGGTATCGTCATAGTTTAGTCGTTGACTATTTATACACGATGACAGCCAACCGTTCGTTTGAACAAGGATTGCAAGTTATCGCAATAGAGCAAAAAAGATTAGATGATTCGCCGGATTTCCACTTCGCGTGTGGACTGTTTTATATGGATGCGATTTTTTGTCATACGGATCGTTATGCGCACTTGTTTCCGTTAATTGAACGATGTTTTATCCGCTGCTTAGAAATTGGCGAAACAGAGAAATACGATCGTGTGCGCGGAACGGGGAGTTTTTTAGCAGCGTACAATCTTGGCGTATTTTACGAAGTGACTGGACAAGTGGAGAAAGCGATATATTTTTATAAACAGGCAGCATATGAAGGATATGAAAAGGCGATTGAACGATTAAATATGTTATTAAACCCATAGCAATCATGGTGTGATGTCTAGCCTCTCGAATGCGAGGGGTTTTTTCTTTTCCCCCTTCAAATTTCCCTTCCTCCATCCGATATAAACAGTAGGAACGTATATGTAAAGGAGCGAACGGTGATGATTGAACGAATTTCTTCTTCTCATTCTTCCACATATATGTATGAAAAAATGACAGAGCGTCCAGCCGAACAGCCAAAACAAGAGCAAGCGACAGCCAAGCAAACGACAGTCAAGCAAGAGGAAGAACGTATTCCAAAACAAAAGCTTGAAGAAATCGTCAAAGGGATGAACGAATTTTTACAGCCGAGCCATACGTCGTTAAAGTTTAATGTGCATGAAGATTTAAAAGAGTATTATATTCAACTAATCGATGATCGAACGAAGGAAGTTGTGCGTGAAATTCCGCCGAAAAAGCTGTTAGATATGTATGCGGCGATGATGAAGTTTGTCGGGTTGATTGTTGATCGAAAAATTTGAGAGGATGGTGAGAGGGCATGAGTACAATGCGTATCGGTGGCTTAGCGAGTGGTATGGATATTGATCAACTCGTCAGCGATTTAATGAAAGCGGAGCGCATACCTCTTGATAAGCTGTATCAGAAAAAGCAAATTTTAGAATGGCAACGCGATGACTATCGTTCGATGAATACGTTGCTTCAAGATTTGGATAGTTATATTTTTAATAACTTAACGCTGCAAAGCAATATGCTCAAAAAAAAGACAACAAGTTCTGATGAGAGTGTTGTGACGGCAACAGCGAATGCTTCTGCAGCGAATATTAGCACGAATTTAACGGTTACGAAAGTCGCTACGTCGGCCACTTGGGTTTCTGAAGCTTCAGCTAGTTATACACCAAGCGGTACAGATACGACGCTGAAAATTAACGTAACAAATGGGGACGGAACGAGCCCAACAAACCCTGTAACCATTACAATTGCAGCGAACTCATCGTTAGATTCAGTCATTGCTCAATTGAACAGCAATAATGACCTCGGCATTAGTGTGTTCCATGATACGCAAACAGGGAAAATTTCGATTATGAAGAAAGATACAGGTGCCGCAGCAAGTTTAGTCATGGGGGATGCAACGACAGCTTCCTTCTTCCAAAGCCTCGGGTTTACAGGTGCTGCAGATGGCGGGGAACTCACAGGAAAAACGGCAGGAGAAGATGCTCAATTTACAATTAATGGATTAACGACATCACGTTCGTCAAATACGTTTACCATTAATGGTGTGACTTATACGTTGAAAAAACCAGGATCATCGACGATCACCACTTTGACAGATACAGATCATATGTTTAATACCATTAAAGGTTTTGTGGATAAATACAATGAAGTCATTGGCAAAATTAACGCAAAAATATCGGAAGAGCGTTATCGTGACTATACGCCGTTAACGGATGAGCAAAAAGAAGCGATGACAGAAAAACAAATTGAATTATGGGAAGAAAAAGCGAAAAGTGGACTTCTGCGTCGAGATTCGATTTTATCAAGCGGTTTAAGTCAAATGCGGTTAGATTTGTATAGCCAAGTGAGTGATCCAAGTGTTAACAGTAATTATGACACGCTCTCTGAAATTGGGATTACGACATCAAGTAACTATTTGGAAAACGGAAAACTGATTATTGATGAGACAAAGTTACGTGATGCAATCGAAAAAGATCCAAATGCCATTTATCAACTGTTTAACGCTAGTGGGGCTGATTTCGACACCAAAGGGATTGCGAAACGTTTGCGTGATACGATCAAAAATACGATCGGAAAAATTGAAGCGAAAGCTGGGAAAACGATTTGGACGAACAATCAGTTTGAAATTGGGAAAAGCTTAAACGATTTGGATCAGCGTATTGATGACTTCGAGGATCGATTAAAAAAAATCGAAGATCGATATTGGCGTCAGTTCACTGCGATGGAGAAAGCCATCCAACGCGCCAATGAACAAAGTATGTATTTGATGAATGCCTTCGGTGGCGGAGTATAATGGGGTAGGAGGAAATGAATATGGCGATGAATAATCCGTATCAATCATATCAAACAAACGCGGTGCAAACAGCGTCACCAGGAGAATTAACGCTTATGCTTTACAACGGTTGTTTGAAATTTATTGCACAAGCGAAAAAAGCGATTGAGGAGAAAGATATTGAAGCGCGCAACACAAACTTATTAAAAGCGCAAAAAATTATTCAAGAGCTCATGGTGACGCTCAATATGGAATATGAAGTGGCGAAGTCGATGATGACGATGTACGACTATATATATCGTCGTCTCGTTGAAGCAAATATTAAAAGCGATATTTCTATTTTAGAGGAAGTTGAAGGGTATGTGAAAGAATTTCGCGATACGTGGAAGCAAGTTATTCAAATGAATCGTCAGCGTCAATACGCGCAAGGCGGTCACGTGTAATGAGCATTGTGTCGGAACTTTTGGATATCACGAAAGCGATGGTAAAGTTGCTTCGTGAGCCGATCGAGAAAGAAAAGCGTGATGGCGTCATTGAACAAGTTGAACAACTGCTGGAGAAGCGTGAACAGCTTCTTCAGCACCTTCCAAACGTATTGACAGATGAAGAAAAACAAATGGGAAAAGAGCTGCTTATGCTTGATTGCGAGGCAAACGCTCTTCTCCAACAATTGAAGCAACAAATTCAACAAGATTTAAAGCAAATGAAACAAACGAAAGTGGCAGCACACCGATATCATGATCTGTATGAGCCGTTATCGATTGACGGTATGTTTTATGATAAACGAAGGTAGGTAGAACATATGGTACATTTAACTCCAGAACAATTAACAGTCGTTCGTCAATATGCGGCGTTATTAGACACAATTGAAGAAGGCTTTCAATATGTCATTGAAAGTTTTGCGAATTACGAACGTACGCAAGGGGATGTCGTACTCGCTGATATTTTTACAGCGTTCGGTCAAATTGATGCGACAAATGAGCGTTCGCTTGCGCATTTTTTCGCTGATGATACGGCGTTGTTGAATGAACTTCAACGTTTTTCTTCTGTCGTCGAAGAAGCGTGGAAATTAGACGGAAAGCTACATGATCCAAACGCGAAGCAACAAATTGTCGAAAAACATGTAGCGCCAGCGTTTGAAGCGTGGAAAGTAAGCGTGATGCAACATCTTCGTCCGTATGTGGAGCAATAATAAAAAGGTGCGAGTAGCTCGCACCTTTTGTAGTTTAAAACGCCTCTGTAATTGTAACGTTCACTTCTTTTCGTAAGTCAATTTCAAACGGTGATTTCAGCACTTCCCCGTTTGGATTTTGTAAAATGCGAACGACAGGGCGAAGCGGATATTCAGGGAAAATGTTTGAGACGACACCTCGGTATCCTGTGTTTAATACGACGTTTGTGCCGACCGGATAAATAGCAACATACTTTAAAAACGTTTTAATGAGTTCATAGTCAAACAACGTGTTGCCTGTTGCGCATAAATATTCAGCTGCTTCATGTGGTGAATGTTGTTTGCGATGATCGCGCGGGGAAGTGAGCGCATCGAATACGTCGGCGATGGCGATAATGCGCGCGAATTCATGAATGTATTTGCCAGCTGCTTGATGTGGATAGCCGCTTCCATCAAATCGTTCGTGGTGCTGTAGAGCACAGTATGCGGATGACGCAGAAATATTATTTTGCTTCTTTAATAACTCAAATCCAAACTCAGTATGATGGGAAATGATGCGACGTTCTTCCGGGCTAAGCACCCCTTTTTTGCTCCAAAGTGCGCTTGGAATTTGCGTCATGCCGATATCGAATAAAAGTGCGCCCACCCCTAAGTCCAGTAGTTGCTGGGATGAATATCCTTTTGCCAATCCGATGACACCTGCGATCGTTGCTACGTTAACCGAGTGGTGAAAGAAATATCCTTTTGAAATAACAAGATCAGATAAGTTAATAAGCAAGTTTTCATGACTTAATAAATAATCTAAAATTTCCTTAAATATTTTTTGATATTCTTGACCGAGGTCAAGTGAGGATACACGCTGGACAGCTTTTTGTTCCTCGATTAGCTCTGCCATCGTTTCATACACTTTTTTTACTGCTTGTTGTCGCACGACTGGGCTAATCGTCGGGCTTTCTTCGATATC
The DNA here is from genome assembly GCF_013096965.1 of Anoxybacillus sp. CHMUD. Lineage (NCBI taxonomy): Bacteria > Bacillati > Bacillota > Bacilli > Caryophanales > Anoxybacillaceae > Anoxybacillus > Anoxybacillus sp. CHMUD. Next base: position 633 of record NZ_SDLG01000016.1, on the reverse strand, counting down.
GAATGTAAAGATGTCGTGAATTTGAACTACCGCTAGGCTAAAGCCATAGCGGATTCCTACGAACACCGAAAGTTTTTTCGGTTATTTAGTAGGCGATCCCCACAGTTCCTGCGGTTAAGAAGCCTAATGGCTTCGTTTTTGATATTGATACTTGCGTTCACATCCCGATCGTGATGAGTATGGCACACAGGACATTCCCATTCACGCAAAGCAAGATGTTTCACGTCTTTGTTTTGATAACCACAGCACGAACAAAGCTGGCTAGATGGAAAGTTTTTTGCTACGGTGACGACTTGTTTTCCGTACCATCTAGCTTTGTATTCGATCATGGCTTTAAACGTTGACCAAGATACTTCTTGAATCGCTTTTGCGAGGTTGTGATTTTTTAGCATATTAGCTACCGACAAATCTTCCATCCCGATGATGTCGTGGTTTTTGACAATCTCGGTGGAGATTTTGTGCAAGTAATCATGTCGTGCATTTGTGATTTTTTCGTGCAATCGTGTAACTTTTATTCGTTGCTTATTCCAATTCGAGCCACCTTTTTTTCGTCTGGAAAGAATACGTTGTGCTTTTGCTAGTTGTTCTTCTAGCTTACGAAGCCATTTCGGGTTGACGTACTTTGTTCCATCA
>NZ_SDLG01000015.1:0-56000 GCF_013096965.1 Anoxybacillus sp. CHMUD | reverse complement strand
CCTACTGCTGCCTCCCGTAGGAGTCTGGGCCGTGTCTCAGTCCCAGTGTGGCCGATCACCCTCTCAGGTCGGCTACGCATCGTCGCCTTGGTGAGCCGTTACCTCACCAACTAGCTAATGCGCCGCGGGCCCATCCTGTAGCGACAGCTTACGCCGTCTTTCAACGAAACGTCATGCGACATTTCGTGTTATCCGGTATTAGCACCGATTTCTCGGTGTTATCCCCGTCTACAGGGCAGGTTGCCCACGTGTTACTCACCCGTCCGCCGCTAACGAATCAAAAGCAAGCTTTCGATTCGTCCGCTCGACTTGCATGTATTAGGCACGCCGCCAGCGTTCGTCCTGAGCCAGGATCAAACTCTCCATAGAAAGTTCATATCTCTAGCTTCTTTACGCTTTTCGCTTCGTTCAGTTTTCAAGGAACATCTCTTTGTCAAACAACGACTTCAGCATTTTAACACTTTTTTCACTTATCGTCAACCACATTTTTCGTTGCTGACGACGTTTATTAATTTAACATACATTTTATTTTGTTGTCAACATTATTTTTAAAAAAAAATGTTCTCGTTTATTCGTTGATCATATCATGTTATTTCTTGCATAAGATGGTCATAAAAAGGACAAGGGGGGACAAATGTTGAAGTTTTTTTATATACTCGACGGAAAAGAAATAAAAAAATGGCTTCTCATCATATCAATTGCCTTCGTCACAGCTTCGATTTTTTACATTCAACAGCTTGCAAGTGAGTTTGTATTTTCCACTGACCCTGGGCCGAAAGCCATTTACAAAGTTGAAAATAAAAACAATGAGCTCGCATTGACATTTGATATTAGTTGGGGAGAAACAAATGCGATACCTGTTTTAAACGTGCTAAAAAAACATGGAGTGAAAGCTACATTTTTTTTATCTGCTTCTTGGGCTGAACGTCACCCACGCATCGTAAAAAAAATCGTAGATGATGGACACGAGATCGGGAGTATGGGTTATGAGTACAAAAACTATACTGAACTAGAGAGAGGGAAAATTATTCGTGACTTAGCTCAAGCTAAAAAAGTGTTTGATACGTTAGGCATTAAACATACCCCTTTCCTACGCGTGCCGACAGGAAATTTTAATAAAAACGTTTTGAAAGTTGTTCATTCTTTTGGTCATACTGTTGTTCATTGGAGTGTTGATTCAAAAGACTGGCTTAATCCTGGCGTAAATGTCATTGTTGAAAATGTGACAAAAAACGCAAAAGGCGGAGATATTGTGTTACTTCATGCATCAGACTCAGCGAAGCAAACCGCTCATGCATTAGAGCAAATTATCGTTTGGATGAAAAAAGAAGGATATAAAAGTGTGACCATATCCGATCTTGTCAATAACGCTCATATAAAAAGTAAAGAAATAAAATGAGGCAGCAAGCCTCATTTTATTTCCGCAAAAGTCGATGCAATGTAAGCAACTGATACGCATTACAAATCAATAACGGAAACAACATTAAATACAACCAATTTTCTTCGTTGATCCGCAATACCGGAAACCACTCAATCACCGTTACAACAACCATAAAAAATAACGCAGGAACAAACGCTTCTTTATTTGTCTCACGCATTTTTACATAGGCTACAACGAGTCCAAACAAAAAAATCAATAAAGCAACGAGTACATAGCTGACGATCGATTCGCCTTCTTTCGCAAACAGTTGGTAGCGAAAATAAACGAGATCAAATAAAACAAAAGCAATGAGAACAATTTGTACCGCATTCCATAGTCCGACAGATCGGAAAATTCCAAGTCCAAAACGATGAATCGTTAAGTATGCAAAAAAGCCCATTTGACTAATGACGCTAAAAATGAAACCTACACCAATAAGCCAAACGAGAACAGATAAAATTTCTTTTATCTCAAACGATGTGAAAAGATGTGCGTATTCATTCCATTTCACAACAAAGCCAACAATCCCCGTGCTTATTCCGCCGACAAACAACGTAGAAAAAAATAATTGAACCCACTTTCGACTGTTCACTTATGCAACCTCCACTTCTCAATATCCCTTTCAAAATTCTATCAACGAAATAAGAAAAATGCTAGCGAATATTTTTTCAAAGAACATTGAATATTAACAGTAAGGAAATTTGTTGAAAGGGGCCCTTGATGATGAATCGAACACTTTTGCTCCTCGTGTTTAGTTACGTATTAATGATGACAGGGTGTGCCCAGCAAGAAAAAACTCCTGCGCAACCCGATTACGACCAAACGAAAAAAATGGTCGTTGATATTTTAAAAACAGACGAAGGAAAAAAAGCAATTCAAGAAGTGATGAGTGATGAAAAAGTCAAACAACAGCTTGTTATGGATCAACAAATTGTAAAAAAAACTATCGAAGAAACATTAACCTCTGAAAAAGGAAAAGCGTTTTGGAAAAAAACTTTTGAAGACCCAAAGTTCGCGCAAAGTTTCGCGAAAAGCATGCAGGAAGAGCATGAAAAATTATTAAAAGCGTTAATGAAAGATCCCGAATATCAAGCTATGATTGTGGACATTATGCAAAACCCAGAAATGAAAAAATTAATACAAACAGAAATGAAAAACAAAGATTTTCGAGCTCACTTACAAAAAGTCATTACAGAAACATTCAACAGCCCGTTATTTAAAGCAAAAATTGAAGACATCCTCATCAAAGCAGCAGAAGAAATGCAAGGCGATAAGAAAAAATCGGATCAAGAAGGATCAAGTGAAGATCAAACAGCATGAGGGGCGACTAAGCCCCTCACCGTAATTTCGCAATAATTTTTTTAGCAATATCCATATATACTTTTCCAATTGGATGATCTTCACCATATATAGAAGGAGCAAAATCCTCGTCATTCCAATCCGGTTGCCCAAGCGGCAATTGCCCAAGTAAATCCGTCTGCAATTCTTCCGCTAATTTTTGGCCGCCCCCTTTTCCGAAAATATATTCTTTTTCACCGGTTGTTTTACTTTCAAAATAAGACATATTTTCGATAACACCAACAACTTCGTGATTCGTCCGAACGGCCATCGCCCCCGCTCTCGCTGCAACAAAAGCAGCCGTTGGGTGAGGAGTTGTTACGATGATTTCTTTCGATGTTGGGAGCATTGTATGCACATCTAACGCTACATCCCCTGTACCTGGTGGTAAATCTAATAATAAGTAGTCTAATTCTCCCCATTCCACTTCGTCAAAAAAGTTTTTTAACATTTTCCCAAGCATCGGTCCACGCCAAATAACCGGCGAGTTATCTTCTACAAAAAACCCCATCGAAATCACTTTTACACCGAAACGTTCAACGGGAATAATTTTTTCTCCACGAACAACCGGACGTTCTGTAATGCCCATCATATCCGGTACACTAAATCCATAAATATCTGCGTCAATTAACCCAACTTTTTTCCCAAGCCGAGCAAGCGAAACGGCTAAATTGACGGATACGGTTGATTTTCCTACCCCTCCTTTTCCGCTCGCAATCGCTAAATAAATCGGTTCATTTGTTGTACGTTCTTCTTCAAACGGCAATTGGGCAAAACGAAGCCCGACAGAAGACGCTCCTGCGTCTTTTAAACGTTGCACAACGGTTTGTTGCACTTGAAGTTGTTCTGCCGTTCCTGTTTTCGCTAAAGCAATTTTTACACTTACTAGCCCTTTTTCTTTATTTATTTTAACTTCTTGAATTGCACCTGTTTCTTTAAACGTTTTTTTCAAAAAAGGGTCGTAAATCGTTTCGAGTAGCTCCACAACTTGTTTTTCTGTCAACATTGCACCTCACCAATCCTTATGTATTCGATTTCACACTTTCAATATAACATAATTTTCTGGATAAAAAAATGAATCCTTCTCACTCAGAAGGATCACGTTCATTTGATACGTAACGTAAAATGCCTTTGTAAATCGAAGCCGCTAACTTTTCCTGATACGATGAAGACGCTAGTAGTTTTCGTTCTTCCTCGTTTGATAAAAAACCAATTTCAACTAAAGCCCCTGGCTTTTTAGCCATTTTTAATAAATATACCGTTTGAATGGGCTTCGCCAATCGATGTGTATTTTCCAAATTGACACGTAGCTCTTGTTGAATAAACTTAGCTAATCTTGCATTTTCCGCTAATGAAGGATAGTAAAAAACTTGTGCGCCTCTCCACTTCGGCGAAGGGATGGCATTTAAGTGAATACTAATGAAAAAATCTGCCTCTGACTCATTAACAAACTGCACTCGCCGTTGTAAGTCTTCTATTTTTCTTCGGCTATATCCTCTTGTCTGTTCGCTAGCTAAATCATGATCTCCTTCTCTTGTCATTTGAACAAGCGCACCTTGTTGTTGCAAATAATCGCGTAATTTCAACGCCACATGTAGCGCGATTTCTTTCTCTAAAACGTCTCCTCCAACCGCTCCCCCATCAGGTCCTCCATGCCCCGGATCAAGAACAATAATTTTTCCTGATAACGGTAAGCTCCATGCTTTCCAAGAGCGATCATGAAGGACATAAAACTGTAAAAAAAGGACAAAAACAATGAAAAAAATAATAATACGTATTTTCATCCCTTCTCCTCCCCACTATTTATGTTATATGGGACAAGGGAGGAATTTAGAACAATTACTTTAAACGAAGACGTTTGCGACGCAATCCTTTTTCGACTCCTTCTTTCCACCATCCATCTATGTAACGGGCGCATACATCGTACAAGTCATCTCCGTATTGCTTCATATGCTCATACAATTCATAAATAAGTTGCGTATATTCATCAGTACAACGTCTTTTCACTGTTTCCGTTGATTCACCATAATATATAAAACGACTATAATGTACTCCGATCAAATATGCTTCAATCGCCACATCAATACATATTGTTTCAATACATTCAGAAATAACCATGTATCGCTTCCAATACGTGCGCGTACGTTCCCACAGTTCACGATAAGAAAGATCGCGCAATGCATTTCGTTCATCAATCAGTTGCTTTTCTACCTTTTTTACCGTAAACGACGTAAGTATTCCCAACTTTTTATCCCTCCTCACACATATTGTCCACGTAAAAAGGAGAGATATACAAAAAAATCTCGGCAAATAATTGCCGAGATTTTTGAATTAACGTTTTGAGAATTGTGGTGCACGACGAGCGCCTTTAAGACCGTATTTCTTACGCTCTTTCACACGAGAGTCGCGCGTTAATAATCCTGCACGCTTTAATGTTTGACGATATTCAGGGTCAACTTGCAACAACGCACGAGCGATACCGTGACGAATTGCGCCTGCTTGACCTGTAAATCCACCGCCGCTTACGTTTACTAACACATCATAGCTACCGAATGTTTCTGTTAAAACAAGCGGTTGTTTTACAACTTCAACTAACGATTCATATGGAACATAATCACGAATGTCACGACCATTTACGATAATACGTCCTTCACCTGGAACGAGACGCACACGCGCAACTGAACTTTTGCGACGGCCTGTGCCGTAGTATTGTACCTGTGCCAAAATAATGCCCTCCTTTAATCAATTATCCACGAAGTTCGTAAACTTCTGGTTTTTGTGCTTGATGCGGATGTTCACTTCCACGGTAAACGTGCAATTTTTTGAACATTTGACGACCAAGGCTACCTTTTGGAAGCATGCCACGAATTGCTCTTTCAAGCATTTGCTCTGGATAATTTGTGCGCATTTCAAGCGCTGTTCTTACTTTTAATCCGCCTGGATGTAAGCTGTGACGGTAGTATAATTTGTTTGTTAATTTTTTACCTGTTAATTCAACTTTCTCTGCGTTGATGATGATCACATGATCACCAGTGTCAACATGCGGTGTGTAAGTTGGTTTATGTTTACCGCGCAAAATTGCAGCAACTTCACTAGCAAGACGTCCTAACGTTTTGCCTTCTGCATCAACAACGTACCATTTACGTTCTACTTCATTTGGCTTCGCCATATACGTACGCATTTGTTTTCCCTCCTAAAATAAAAAATGAACAAGCGATATTTATTTCAACACGATTAATTTCCGGGGCTAATCGTGGGTTTAAAATACATACCATATGATATAATATCTCTTTCAACACCCAATGTCAAGAAAATGTTACACCTGGATTAGTTGTCATACGAAACGTGCCACAAATAAAGACCGTGACCTGGGGCTGTCTTTCCCGCAACGCTTCGATTTTTCTGTTCCAAAATTGTTTTGATCTCTTCTGCGCATCGTTCTCCGCGCCCGACTTCTAGCACTGTTCCAACGATAATGCGAACCATATTGTATAAAAAGCCATTGCCAACGAGACGGAAGATAAGCTCTTCTCCTTCCTGAACAACTTCCGCTTCATAAATTGTACGAACTTTATCGTCCACTTCTGTTTTTGCTGAACAAAAACTCGTGAAATCGTGCGTTCCGATTAAATAACGAAGGGCTTCATTCATCACTGGGACACTAACATCATACGGATGGTGATAGACGTAATGGCGTAAAAATACGTTTTTCTCTCCTATCCAGACACGGTAACGATATTCTTTCTTTTTCACACTAAACCGCGCATGAAAAGAAGAAGGTACCTCGCTTGCTTCTTTCACAATGACGTCATCGGGAAGAAGAGCGTTTAATGCTTTTGGCCATCTTTCATCTGGGATCGTAAGCGGTGTATCAAAATGAATGACTTGTCCATATGCATGGACCGTAGCGTCCGTCCGTCCTGACGCATATACGCGAACAAATTGCCCCTTATGAATGATCGAAAGCGCACGCTCAAGCTCTCCTTGTACCGTTCGCTTTTGTTGTTGAATTTGGTACCCCGCAAAATGCGTACCATCGTACGCAATAGTGCATTTGATTCTTCTCATGATGTTCGCTCCTTTTTATGAACGAAGTAACCATAGCAAAATAGCCAATAGGCCAAGCAAAAGCATAAAAGCTGTATCTATTCGTCTCCATGTTAACTCGCGCCATTTTGTTCGATTTCGGCCGCCCCGATATCCGCGTACTTCCATGGCAATAGCCAGCTCTTCTGCTCGTTTAAAGGAGCTAATGAATAGCGGAACGAGCAACGCCGTCATCGCCTTCATCCGTTCTGATAGCGGTCCGCTTGAAAAATCGACACCGCGGGCCGTTTGAGCTTTCATAATTTTTTCGGTTTCTTCCATCAATGTTGGGATAAAGCGAAGAGAAATCGACATCATTAACGCTAATTCATGCACAGGTATATTCCACTTTTTTAACGGTGAAAGCAACGACTCCATACCATCTGTCACTTCAATCGGCGTCGTCGTTAACGTCACTAGCGTTGTAACAACAATGAGAAGTAAAAAGCGCAACGAAATAAACGTCCCCTGTTGAATCGCTTTATCGTACACTTCGATCCCAAGCCATTGGAAAACGATCTCCCCTTCTTTTGTTAACAATACATGAAGAAGAAATGTGAATACGATAATCCATAAAACTGGCTTTAACCCTTTCACCATAAATGAAAATGGGATGCGTGATAAAAGCAACAACACACATGTGAAGAAGGTCAACAATCCGTATGTCCAGCCGTTGTTAGCAAGAAACACAATGAATACATATATAAACATGAACAACAATTTCGTGCGTGGATCAAGACGATGAATAAGAGAATCTCCAGGAACATATTTTCCAATAATCATACTGTTCATCATATGCGCTTCACCTTATTAAATAACGTTTTTAAGTTTTTAATGACATCTTCTATCGTCAAACATGGGGTGTGAAACTGCACACCGAATTTTTGTTCGATTGCCCGCTGAAACAAAACTGTTTCAGGGACATCTAACCCGAGGTTTATTAAATCATCGACGTGTTGGAAAATATGTTCAGGTGTTCCTCTTCGCACAATCGTTCCTTGATGCATCACGATAATGTCATCCGCATAGCGTGCTGCCTCTTCCATGCTATGTGTAACAAGCACAATCGTCATTCCTTTTTGTCGTTGGAGTTGTGCAAACATATCCATCATTTCTTTTCGCCCACGAGGATCTAACCCTGCAGTAGGTTCATCTAACACGAGTACCTCTGGGCCCATTGCTAGCACACCCGCAATAGCCACCCGACGCATTTGCCCACCGCTCAAAGCAAATGGGGATTTATGTCGCACGTCTTCTGGCAATCCGACAAGCGCTAACCACTCACTAACGCGAGCTTTCGCCTCCTCTTCTGTCATTCCAAAGTTCATCGGTCCAAAACAAATATCTTTTTCTACTGTCTCTTCAAATAGTTGATGTTCAGGAAATTGAAACACAATGCCCACTTTTTTCCTTAAAGGCTTTAACTGTTTTTCTTTTTTTCCTGCTGTAATTGTACAATTACCAAGATGAACCGTCCCTTTTGTCGGTTGAAGTAAGCCATTTAAATGTTGTAAAAAGGTGGATTTTCCTGATCCGGTATGACCGATTACCGCAACATACGAGCCACTACGAATGTTAACATGAATATCGTACAGCGCCCGCTTCTCAAAAGGGGTATTTATTTGGTAGCGATGTTCGACATCGCGGAATACAATGTCCATAATTCACTCACCAACCCCTCTATTGTCAAATGATCGGTTGTAATCGGAATACGATCGTCCTTCAACCGTTGACTTAGTTGCATCGAAAACGGTAAGTCTAACCCCATTTCTTCTAACCTCGTCCCATGCGCAAAAATATGTTTAGGTGTTCCCTCTAGTGCGATCCTTCCTTTATTCATGACAATCACTCGGTCGGCTTTTGCCACTTCATTTAAGTCATGAGTAATTGAAATAACCGTCATATCGTGTTCACGACGAAGTGATTGGATCACTTGAAGCACTTCTTTTTTGCCATTCGGATCAAGCATCGATGTTGCCTCATCTAAAATAATGATATTTGGTTGAAGAGCAATGGCGCTTGCGATCGCCACACGTTGTTTTTGTCCACCTGATAGACGATGTGGTTCGTCATTCATGAAATTTTCCATACCTACTTTTTGTAACGCTTCTTTTATGCGCTTTTCCATTTCATGTTTTGGTACGCCGCGATTTTCAAGACCGAAGGCAACATCATCTTGAACAGTCGTTCCAACAAACTGGTTATCTGGATTTTGAAATACAATACCTAATCGCTCACGTACGTCCCATACCGTTTCGTCATTTAATGGAATCCCACATACGTGAATCGTGCCGCTTGTCGGTGGTAGCAATCCAATTAACAACTTTGCAAGCGTGGACTTCCCTGAGCCATTATGTCCGACAATCGTTACCCATTCGCCTTTGTGCACTTGAAACGACACGTTTTGCAGGGCATGTGTTTGTTCATTTGCATATTGAAAACTCACATGTTCTACACGTACTGCAACTTCCACGTCTCTCTCCTCATCTCTTCTGAATTTTCTTACTCTCTACTCTACTACAAAAAAGAAAACAAAAAAAGGGCATAGATCCAGTTCAAAAACTGTCTCGCCCTTGTAAAAACGTATTAAACTAGTTCAATAATAACCATTGGCGCACCGTCACCACGGCGTGGTCCAAGTTTCATAATGCGCGTATAACCACCTTGACGGTCTTGGTAACGAGGTGCGATGTCGCTAAACAATTTTTGAATCGCATCTTGACCTGTTTCTGTGTTTGCGACTTCTTTGCGTACGAATGCAGCCGCTTGACGACGTGCGTGCAAATCGCCGCGCTTTCCTAATGTAATCATTTTTTCTACAACAGAACGCAACTCTTTTGCACGAGCTTCTGTTGTTTCAATTCGCTCATTAATGATTAAGTCTGTCACTAAGTCACGAAGCAATGCTTTACGTTGAGAGCTTGTGCGTCCTAATTTTCTGTAAGACATGTGATGTCCCTCCTTTATTTCACTTTTAACATGAAAATGCCTAGTTAACCAAACGCTTAACTAGTCATCTTTACGTAAGCTTAATCCTAGCTCTTCTAACTTCGCCTTTACTTCTTCAAGCGACTTGCGGCCTAAGTTGCGCACTTTCATCATATCTTCCTCTGTTTTTTGCGCAAGCTCTTGTACTGTATTAATGCCAGCACGCTTTAAGCAGTTGTACGAACGAACAGAAAGATCAAGCTCTTCAATTGTCATCTCGAGCACTTTTTCTTTTTGATCTTCTTCTTTTTCGATCATGATTTCAGCGTGTTGCGCTTCATCTGTTAAGTTCACAAAAATGTTTAAGTGCTCTGTTAAAATTTTTGCCCCTAGTGAGATTGCTTCTTTCGGGCCGATGCTACCATCTGTCCACACGTCGATCGTTAACTTGTCGTAATTTGTCATTTGACCGACGCGCGTATTTTCGACTTGGTACGATACGCGCGATACCGGCGTATAAATGGAATCGATCGGGATAACACCTATCGGTTGATCCTCGCGCTTGTTAGCGTCAGCTGGTGTGTACCCACGTCCGCGTTTTGCTGTCATTCTCATCCGTAAACGACCGTCTTTTGCTAATGTAGCAATCTGAAGGTCTGGATTGAGAATTTCTACATCGCTATCGTGAGTAATGTCGGCAGCTGTAACGACTCCTTCACCCTGTACATCAATCTCAAGCGTCTTTTCTTCGTCCGAATAAATTTTTAGCGCTAGCTTTTTAATGTTTAAAATGATCGTTGTTACATCTTCCACGACGCCATCAATTGTTGAAAACTCGTGCAATACACCATCTATTTGAACAGATGTTACAGCGGCACCAGGGAGTGAGGATAACAGGATACGACGTAAGGAGTTACCCAAAGTTGTACCATATCCACGCTCAAGTGGTTCAACGACGAATTTGCCATATTTGGCATCCTCGCTGATTTCAACCGTTTCGATTTTCGGCTTTTCAATTTCCAGCATTCCTTTAACCCTCCTTCAAAACGTCGAAACCCCGATTAAACCGATGACAGCTCAATCGAAATTCCCCCATGAATAAGTTCCCGAATGTGCACAACAACTGTTTTTCATTTCCCTGTAAGAATGACTATATCCCATTATTGACACATACGCAAATTCTATACAGAGAAATTAAACACGACGACGTTTTGGCGGACGGCATCCGTTATGTGGAACCGGTGTAACATCTTTAATTGCTGTAATTTCTAATCCAGCCGCTTGAAGTGCACGAATCGCTGCTTCACGACCAGCACCTGGACCTTTTACGTTTACTTCAACAGTTTTCATGCCATGCTCCATTGATGCTTTTGCAGCAGCTTCTGCAGCCATTTGTGCAGCGAACGGAGTAGACTTACGAGAACCTTTGAAGCCTAACGCACCCGCACTTGACCAAGAAATTGCATTTCCATGAACGTCTGTAATTGTGACGATTGTGTTGTTAAAAGTCGAACGGATATGAGCGATACCAGATTCAATATTCTTTTTTACACGACGTTTACGCGTATTCGTTTTACGTGCCATTCGTTCATGAACCTCCTTTACTTAATTATTTTTTCTTATTCGCTACTGTACGACGTGGACCTTTACGTGTACGAGCATTGTTTTTCGTATTTTGGCCACGAACTGGCAATCCGCGACGATGACGAAGACCACGGTAGCAACCGATCTCCATTAAACGCTTAATGTTTAAAGATACTTCACGACGAAGATCTCCTTCTACTTTTAAGCGATCTACGATTTCGCGAATTTTTCCTAATTCTTCTTCTGTTAAATCGCGAACGCGAGTGTCTTCAGATACGCCAGCTTCTGCTAAGATTTTTTGTGCAGTTGCTTTACCGATTCCGTAAATGTATGTTAATGAAATGACTACACGTTTGTCACGAGGAATATCTACACCTGCAATACGTGCCATAATTTGTACACCTCCTCAAGTTTTATCCTTGTTTTTGCTTATGTTTTGGATTTTCACAAATCACCATAACTTTTCCGCGTCTGCGAATGACTTTGCATTTTTCGCAAATCGGTTTTACAGATGGTCTAACTTTCATGTGAACTTACCTCCTTGTTCGTGCGGAGTGTTATTTATATCGATACGTAATTCTTCCACGTGTTAAATCGTAAGGTGATAATTCCACCGTCACTTTATCACCTGGTAAAATGCGAATAAAATGCATACGAATTTTACCTGAAACGTGAGCTAAAACAGTATGACCGTTTTCAAGTTCCACTCGGAACATGGCATTAGGCAACGTTTCAACGACTGTACCTTCCACTTCAATTACATCGTCTTTCGCCATTGAACGGCTCTCCCTTCTTTTTTGAAATGAGTAACATGTTCAACTAACACGACCAGTTTAAAGCTTACGATGCGCATCCGCAAAGAAGGTTAAAGCGTTCAAAGTGTTGTTAAAATTTCATATCCCGTCTCAGTAATCGCAATCGTATGCTCGAAGTGAGCACAAAGTTTGCCATCTACTGTGACGACCGTCCAATTATCTTCTAACGTGCGAACATAACGGGTTCCTGCATTCACCATTGGTTCAATGCATAGAACCATTCCTGGCTTTAACCGCGGCCCTTTGTTTGGTGGACCGTAATGTGGAATTTGCGGATCTTCATGTAAGTCTTGACCAATTCCATGCCCAACATACTCACGCACAACCGAAAAGTTATGCGCCTCGACATACGTTTGGATCGCATGAGAAATGTTCGTTAACCGTGCGCCAGGTTTCGCTTCTTCCAATCCGCGATACAACGATTGCTCTGTCACTTCTAAAAGCTTTTTCGCCTCTTCGGAAATGACGCCAACCGGATATGTCCAAGCCGAATCGCCATGATATCCATTATATTTTGCGCCAATATCGATGCTAATAATATCTCCTTCGCGAAGCACACGGTCTCCCGGAACGCCATGAACGAGTTCTTCGTTTACGGACGTACAAATGCTCCCTTGGAATCCATTATATCCTTTAAACGAAGGAATTGCATCATGTTTGCGAATGAACGTTTCAGCAATATGATCGAGCTCTCTTGTCGTTATGCCTGGCTCGATATATTTTTGTAATTCTTGATGAGTTAAGGCAACAATTCGGCCAGCTTCACGCATAATTTCAATTTCGCGTGGGGTTTTGCAAATGATCATTATTGTAAGCCCCCAAGTAATTCACAAATGTCAGCAAACACTTGATCGATATGTTGTTGTCCGTTAATGTTGCGCAAGTACCCTTTTGCTTCATAAAAATCGAGCAACGGCTGCGCTTGTTTCATATTAACTTCAAGACGATTTGCTACGGTCGCTTCATTATCATCTGCACGTTGATACAACTCTCCGCCACATTTATCGCAAACACCAGCTTGAGTTGGCGGATTGAATACGAGATGATATGTTGCGCCACATTCTTTACAAATGCGTCTACCTGTTAAACGTTCCATTAAAATGCTTTTATCTACTTCGATGTTAATGACATAATCAATTGAACGATTTAACTGTTGAAGAAGTGTTTCTAACGCTTCTGCTTGAGCGACCGTTCTTGGAAAACCGTCAAGCAAAAATCCGTTTTGGCAATCGTCCTTGCTTAATCGCTCACGAACAATGCCGATTGTCACTTCATCTGGAACAAGATCGCCACGATCCATGTACGACTTCGCCTGTAAACCGAGCTCTGTCCCTTCTTTGATCGCTGCTCGAAACATATCCCCAGTAGAAATGTGAGGAATTTTGTATTTCTCAACGATTTTTTCTGCTTGTGTCCCTTTTCCGGCACCCGGCAGTCCCATCAATACTAAATTCATCAATTTCTCCCCCTCAGCTCTGTATGAGGTAGAGGGAATAAAATTCCCAACACCTCTTTTTATTTAATAAAGCCTTTATAATGGCGCTTCACTAATTGGCTTTCTAGCTGCTTCATCGTCTCTAAAGCAACGCCGACGACGATTAGCAAGCTCGTTCCTCCAATTTGAGCAGAAGGCGGCAGTTTAGCGAACTCGATAAAGAAGACAGGAAGAACAGCGATTGCTGCTAAAAATAGAGCTCCGACGAAAGTTAATCGATACAAAACGCGTGTAATGAATTCTTGCGTGTTCTTTCCTGGACGAATGCCTGGAATATAACCACCTTGCTTTTTCAAATTGTCCGCCATTTGTTCTGGATTAACTTGAACAAACGCATAAAAATACGTAAAGGCAACAATTAAAGCGACGTATATGATCATCCCAACTGGTTGCGTGTAGTCAAAAACTTTTTTAATCCATAATGTTACATCATTCGAGCCGAAAAACGATGCAATCGTCGGTGGAGTAATAATAAACGACACCGCAAAAATAACCGGTATGACACCTGCCGGATTCACTTTTAACGGAATGTGCGTCGAATGACCACCTACTGGACTACGTCCTTCTAATCGCTTCGCATATTGAATCGGAATTTTCCGAAACGCTTGTTGAATATAAATGACGCCAACAATGACCGCTACAACTGCTAAAGCGATTAACGCTACTGTCACGATACGTAAAAACAGCTGGTCACCAGCGTTTTCAAATTGTTGAACGTAAATTTGATTGAGTGTCACCGGAATGCTAGAAACGATCCCTGCAAAAATTAATACTGATATACCGTTTCCAACACCTTTGGCTGTAATTTGCTCACCGAGCCACATTAAAAAGGCAGTCCCTGCTGTTAAAACGAGCGCAATAAGCAAATATGTCGGAATGCCTGGGTTTTTAATGAGCACACCACCAGACATATTATGAAACCCATAAGACATAGCGAACGCTTGGATAAACCCAAGCACAATTGTAAAGTAGCGAGTAAACTGAGCAAGCTTACGGCGGCCTACTTCTCCTTGTTTCGACCATTCCGTAAATTTAGGAACAACATCCATCTGTAATAACTGTACGATGATAGATGCTGTAATGTATGGCATGACGCCCATCGCAAAAATAGAAAAGTTTTGTAGAGCGCCACCACCGAATGTGTTCAATACGCCAAAGGCATTGAACTGGTCTTGCATTTTTAATACGTCTGCATTCACGCCCGGCACAGGAATAAACGTACCGATACGAAATACAATGAGCATAAGAAGGGTGAACAAAATTTTTCTTCTTATATCACCCACGCGCATAAAATTGGAGATTGTTCGAAACATTAAATCACCTCAGTTGTACCGCCAGCAGCTTCGATCGCTTCTTTTGCAGAAGCAGAGAATTTATGAGCTTTTACTGTTAATTTTTTTGTGAGCTCACCGTTTCCAAGAACTTTGATGCCTGCTTTCAATTTGCTTACTACGCCTGTTTCAAGCAGCAATTCTGGTGTTACTTCTGTACCGTCTTCAAAGCGATTTAATGCTTCAAGGTTAACGATCGCATATTCTTTACGATGAATGTTTGTAAAGCCGCGTTTTGGTAAACGACGGAATAAAGGCGTTTGACCACCTTCAAAGCCAATGCGTACGCCGCCACCAGAGCGCGCGTTTTGCCCTTTATGTCCTTTACCAGAAGTTTTTCCGTTACCAGAGCCGATACCACGACCAACACGGTTGCGTTCTTTACGGGAACCCGGTGCTGGTTGTAATTCATGTAGCTTCATGCCGAGGCACCTCCTTATTCTTCTAATTCTTTTACTGTTACAAGGTGAGAAACTTTATTGATCATTCCACGAATGGCTGGATTGTCGTTATGAACAACTGTTTGATGCAATTTTTTTAAACCTAATGTTTTAACCGTCACGCGTTGGTCTTGCGGACGACCGATTACACTGCGAGTGAGGGTAATTGCTAATTTTTTCGCCATCATTTTTCCCTCCCTTATCCTAACAGTTCCTCAACTGTTTTACCGCGCAATTTTGCTACCTCTTCGGCACGTTTCAATTGCTTCAAACCGTCGATTGTTGCGCGCACCATGTTAATTGGTGTGTTGGAACCGATTGACTTCGATAAAATATCGCTAATACCTGCTAACTCTAATACCGCACGCGCAGGACCACCAGCGATAACCCCAGTACCTTCAGATGCTGGTTTTAAAATGATTTCACCTGCACCGAAATGTCCGATCACTTCATGTGGAATAGTTGTACCAACGATCGGCACAGTAATTAAGTTTTTCTTCGCGTCTTCAATCGCTTTGCGAATAGCATCTGGAACTTCTTGTGCTTTTCCAGTTCCGAAACCGACATGACCGTTTTTGTCACCAACAACGACTAACGCAGCGAAACGGAAACGACGTCCACCTTTTACTACTTTAGCTACGCGGTTAACGGCAACAACGCGTTCTTCTAGTTCAAGTTTATTTGGATCAATGCGACGCATCTCTGTCCCTCCTTCTTAATTAGAATTGTAATCCAGCTTCACGAGCAGCGTCTGCAAGTGCTTTAACACGTCCATGATATAAATATCCGCCACGGTCGAATACAACCGATGTGATTCCTTTTTCAAGTGCACGTTTAGCAATTAATTCGCCCACTTTTTGAGCTGCTTCAACATTGCCTGTTGATTCTAAGTCGAATTCTTTATCTAACGTTGACGCGCTAACAAGCGTCACAGCTTTCATATCGTCAATAATTTGTGCGTAAATGTGTTTGTTTGAACGGAACACATTTAAGCGTGGACGTTCCGCAGTTCCTACTACTTTACGACGAACACGAGCGTGTCTTTTTTTGCGAACTGCATTTTTATCAAGCTTAGTGATCATTCGTGTCACTCCTTTCATTTACCTAAGCAGCATTATTTCTTACCTGTTTTACCTTCTTTACGACGTACAACTTCGCCTTCGTAGCGAATACCTTTTCCTTTATAAGGTTCTGGTGAACGAACGGCACGAATGTTTGCTGCTAATTCACCAACACGTTGTTTGTCCGCGCCTTTAACGATAATTTTTGTTTGTGAAGGAACTTCGATTTCAAGCCCTTCTTCCGGTTCGATTTCAACAGGGTGAGAGTATCCTACGCTTAATACAAGCTTTTTACCTTGTTTTGTCGCACGGTAACCGACACCGACAAGCTCAAGCGCACGCTCATAACCTTTTGAAACACCTTCAACCATGTTTGCAAGCAAGCTACGAGTCGTTCCGTGAAGCGCACGATGATGTTTCTCATCGCTTGGACGCTCAACTGTTAAAACGTTACCTTCTAATTTAATGACCATATCTGGATGGAACGTACGAGTAAGTTCACCTTTCGGACCTTTTACAGTAACTGTGTTACCGTTTAATGTAACTGTAACACCAGCTGGAATTTCCAATGGTTTTTTACCAACACGTGACATGTACTACACCTCCATTCGTTGCAAAATAATTACCAAATGTATGCTAACACTTCGCCGCCAGTACGTTTTTGACGTGCTTCTTTGTCAGTTAAAATACCTTGAGACGTTGAAAGAATCGCGATTCCTAAACCGTTCAATACGCGTGGTACTTCATCAGCTTTCGCATATACGCGCAAACCAGGTTTGCTGATGCGTTTAAGGCCTGTAATTACGCGCTCGTTATTTGGACCGTACTTCAAGAAAATTCGAAGAATACCTTGTTTGTTATCTTCAATGTATTCGACATCACGAATGAAACCTTCACGCTTTAAAATTTCAGCGATTTCTCTTTTGATTTTTGAAGCAGGAACTTCAAGTTTCTCGTGACGCACCATGTTCGCATTACGAATGCGAGTAAGCATATCTGCAATTGGATCTGTCATCACCATTATGTTTTACCTCCTTCCCAACTCATGGGTTTATTACCAGCTTGCTTTTTTCACACCAGGAATTTGACCTTTATACGCTAATTCACGGAAACAAATACGGCAAAGTTTAAATTTGCGATATACAGAGTGTGGACGTCCACAACGCTCACAACGAGTGTACGCTTGTACTTTAAACTTTGGTGTGCGTTTTTGTTTCGCGATCATTGATTTTTTAGCCACGTTTTCGCCTCCCTCTTTTTACGAATGGGAATGATTATTTTTGGAATGGCATACCGAGCAATGTAAGTAATTCACGAGCTTCTTCATCTGTTTTCGCAGTTGTAACGATAACGATGTCCATACCGCGAACTTTGTTTACTTTATCGTAGTCAATTTCAGGGAAAATTAATTGCTCTTTTACACCTAATGTGTAGTTACCGCGTCCATCGAACGATTTTTTAGAAACGCCACGGAAGTCGCGAACACGCGGTAAAGAAACAGACACGAGCTTATCGAAAAACTCGTACATGCGCTCACCGCGAAGCGTTACTTTTGCACCGATTGGCATTCCTTCACGAAGACGGAAACCAGCGATTGATTTTTTCGCGCGTGTAACAACTGGCTTCTGACCAGAAATTAATGCGAGTTCTTCTACTGCATTATCTAACGCTTTTGCGTTTTGTACCGCGTCACCAACACCCATGTTGATAACAATTTTTTCGATTTTTGGAACTTGCATCACAGATTTATAGTTAAACTTGCTCATAAGAGCAGGAACAACTTCGTTTAAATACTTTTCTTTAAGGCGGTTCATTTGAGTACCTCCCTTCCTCAGTCACTTCATTATTTGTCTAAAATTTCACCAGAACGTTTCGCATAGCGAACTTTTTTACCGTCAACCACTTTGTAACCAACACGAGTTGGTAATCCTGTTTTTGGATCAAGAGGCATTACGTTTGATACGTGGATTGGCGCCTCTTGGTTGATGATGCCGCCTTGTGGATTTGCTTGAGAAGGTTTTACGTGTTTTTTCACGATGTTTACACCTTCAACAAGCACTCGGTTTTTCTTTGGAAACGCAGCGAGAATAACGCCTTGTTTGCCTTTATCTTTACCAGAGATCACTTGTACTTTATCACCTTTTTTTACATGCATCTGAATCGCACCTCCTTAAAAGGCTTTCCCTTTTCATTAAATCACTTCTGGAGCTAAAGAAACGATTTTCATAAAGTCTTTTTCACGTAGTTCGCGGGCAACTGGTCCGAAAATACGTGTACCGCGTGGGCTCTTGTCATCACGAATGATTACGCAAGCATTTTCATCAAAACGGATGTAAGAACCGTCTGTACGGCGCACACCGCGTTTCGTACGAACGACAACCGCTTTAACGACTTGACCTTTTTTAACAACGCCACCTGGTGTTGCATCTTTAACTGTCGCCACAACGATGTCGCCAACGTTCGCATAACGACGACCAGAACCACCTAGCACTTTAATGACAAGCACTTCACGTGCACCAGAGTTATCAGCAACTTTCATACGAGTTTCTTGTTGAATCATTGACGAAACCTCCTTTCGGATTTGTATCCATCATCCCGAACATATTCATTAAACAATAACAGCTTTTTCGACTACTTCAACAAGACGGAAACGTTTTGTCGCAGAAAGAGGACGTGTTTCCATAATTTTTACGATGTCGCCCACTTTTGCTACGTTGTTTTCGTCATGTGCTTTATATTTTTTCGAATACTTTACGCGCTTGCCGTAAAGAGGATGCTTTTTATAAGTTTCTACAAGAACCGTAATTGTTTTATCCATTTTATCGGAAACAACACGGCCGACGAGAACTTTACGATTGTTGCGTTCACTCATTGTGCGAACCTCCCCTCGATTTCAATTATTTATTAGCAGCGATCTCTCTTTCGCGAATAACAGTTTTCATACGCGCAATCGCTTTGCGTACTTCACGAATACGAGCAGTATTCTCTAATTGACCTGTTGCCAATTGGAAGCGAAGGTTGAATAACTCTTCTTTCAACGCTTTAATTTTTTGTTCAATCTCGGCAGTGGTAAGTTCACGAATTTCTTTAGCTTTCATTTGATTCACCACCAATTTCTTCACGTTTTACGAATTTACATTTGATTGGAAGTTTGTGAGAAGCAAGACGTAATGCTTCACGAGCCACTTCTTCAGAAACTCCCGCGATTTCAAACATTACTTTACCAGGTTTAACAACAGCTACCCAACCTTCTGGAGCACCTTTACCGGAACCCATGCGCACTTCAAGTGGTTTTGCTGTGTATGGTTTTGAAGGGAAAATTTTAATCCATACTTTACCGCCACGTCTCATGTAACGAGTCATCGCACGACGAGCAGCCTCGATTTGACGGTTTGTAATCCATGCTGGCTCTAATGCTTGTAAGCCGTACTCACCAAAATGTACTTCCGTACCGCCTTTTGCACGACCTTTCATGCGACCGCGATGTTCACGACGATATTTTACGCGTTTTGGCATTAACATGATTAATTTCCTCCTTCCTCAGTTTTCTTTTTCGTAGGAAGGACTTCTCCACGATAAATCCATACTTTCACGCCGATTTTTCCGTATGTTGTATCCGCTTCTGCTGTTGCGTAGTCGATGTCAGCGCGAAGAGTATGAAGTGGAACTGTTCCTTCGCTATAATGTTCTGAGCGAGCGATATCTGCTCCACCTAAACGACCAGATACCATCGTTTTAATTCCTTTAGCACCTGCACGCATTGTGCGTTGGATCGCTTGTTTTTGCGCACGACGGAATGATACGCGGTTTTCAATTTGACGCGCGATATTTTCCGCAACAAGTTTTGCTTCTAAGTCTGGCTTTTTAATTTCAACGATGTTGATATGAACACGTTTGCCAGTTAATTCATTTAACGCTTTACGAAGCGCTTCAACTTCAGAGCCACCTTTACCGATTACCATTCCTGGTTTCGCCGTATGGATTGTAATATTTACACGGTTTGCTGCACGCTCGATCTCAATGCGAGAAACAGCTGCATCGCTTAAGCGCTTTGTGAGGTATTCGCGAATTTTAAGATCTTCGTGTAAAAGGTCCGCATAATCTTTCTCAGCGTACCATCTTGATTCCCAATCACGAATAATACCAATGCGAAGACCGATTGGATTTACCTTTTGACCCACTGATTATCCCTCCTTCTTTTCTGAAACAACGATCGTGATATGGCTTGTGCGTTTGTTAATTGCGCTCGCACGACCTTGTGCACGAGGACGGAAACGTTTCAATGTTGGTCCTTCGTTCACATAAGCTTCTGTAACAACAAGTTTGTTCACGTCCATATCATAGTTATGTTCTGCGTTTGCCACTGCAGATTTTAATACTTTCTCGATAATCGGAGAAGCAGCTTTTGGCGTATGGCGAAGAATCGCAACTGCTTCACTCACTTGCTTTCCTCGAATTAAATCAATCACTAAACGAGCTTTACGAGGAGCAATTCGAACCGTTCTAGCAACAGCTTTAGCTTGCATAAATGAAGCCTCCTCTCATATTAACGTTTTGTTTTCTTGTCATCAGCAGCGTGACCTTTGTACGTGCGCGTTGGCGCGAACTCACCGAGCTTATGACCGACCATGTCCTCTGTGATGTAAACTGGAACGTGTTTACGACCATCGTAAACAGCGATTGTGTGACCGATGAATTGTGGGAAAATTGTTGAACGACGAGACCACGTTTTGATCACTTGTTTTTGTCCAGTTTCATTCAATTTCTCAATTTTTTTCATTAAATGATCATCACAAAAAGGACCTTTTTTCAAGCTGCGACCCATAAGTGAACCTCCTTTCGTGATTGCTCTACGGTTCTTTTGAACCGTAGCTCAACCCCGTTATTTTTTACGACGACGTACGATAAATTTATCAGATTTATTTTTCTTCTTACGCGTTTTGAATCCAAGTGTTGGTTTGCCCCATGGAGTCATTGGAGACTTACGTCCGATTGGTGCTTTACCTTCACCACCACCGTGTGGGTGATCGACTGGGTTCATAACAGAACCGCGAACTGTTGGACGAATGCCTAACCAACGAGCGCGTCCAGCTTTACCGATGTTCACAAGCTCATGTTGTTCGTTACCAACTTGACCGACTGTTGCGCGGCAAGTTGCTAAAATCATGCGAACTTCACCTGAAGATAAACGAACAAGTACGTACTTACCTTCTTTACCAAGCACTTGTGCAGATGTACCTGCAGCGCGCACTAATTGTCCACCTTTGCCAGGTTTCAACTCAATGTTGTGAATTACTGTACCAACTGGAATGTTTGCTAAAGGTAATGCGTTACCTACTTTAATGTCCGCATCTGGACCTGACATGATTTCCATGCCAACTTCTAAGTTTTTCGGTGCGATGATGTAACGTTTTTCACCATCGGCATAATGAATTAATGCGATATTCGCAGAACGGTTTGGATCGTATTCGATTGTAGCAACGCGTCCTGGAATGCCATCTTTATCGCGTTTAAAGTCAATAATACGATATTGACGTTTATGACCGCCACCTTGGTGACGAACTGTTAATTTACCTTGGTTGTTACGACCGCCTTTTTTCTTTAAAGGGGCAAGCAACGATTTTTCCGGCTTATCTGTTGTAAGCTCAGAGAAGTCTAAAACCGTCATACCACGACGACCGTTAGACGTTGGCTTATATTTTTTAATCGCCATGTCCATTTCCCTCCTTCACTTTTAAACTTATACTTCAAATAGTTCGATCTCTTTGCTGTCTGGCGTTAATGTAACAATCGCTTTGCGACGGCGGTTTGTTAATCCGCTGTAGCGACCAACACGTTTGAACTTTCCTTTGTAGTTCATAATGTTGACCTTCGCTACTTTCACGCCGAAAATCGCTTCGATCGCATCTTTTACTTCTGTTTTGTTCGCTTTCACATCAACTTCGAACGTATATTTTTTTTCAGTCATTAACTCTGTTGAACGTTCAGTAATGACGGGGCGCTTAATAATATCGCGAGGATCTTTCATTATACAAGCACCTCCTCTACTTTTTCCACAGCAGCTTTCGTAATGACAAGCTTGTCGTGGTTGAGTACATCAAGAACGTTAATTCCGCTTGCTGTCACAACTGTAACTCCTGGAATGTTGCGAGCTGAAAGAATGACGTTCTCGTTTGCGTCTGCTGTTACAATTAACGCTTTGCGATCAACAGAAAGGTTGTTTAAAATCTTAACCATTTCTTTTGTTTTTGGTGCTTCAAGCGTTAAATTGTCTAATACAACAATGCTGTTTTCAAGCACTTTTGAAGATAATGCCGATTTAATCGCTAAGCGACGAACTTTTTTCGGAAGTTTGTAGCTGTAGCTGCGTGGAACCGGACCGAATACAACACCACCGCCGCGCCATTGTGGAGAACGAATCGATCCTTGGCGAGCGCGTCCAGTACCTTTTTGGCGCCATGGCTTACGACCACCGCCACTTACTTCTGCACGATTTTTTGTTTTATGAGTTCCTTGACGTAAGGAAGCACGTTGCATAATTACCGCTTCAAATAACACATGTTTGTTCGGTTCAATACCAAATACGGCATCGTTTAATTCGATTTCACCGATGTTTTCTCCGTTTTGGTTGTACAATGCTACTTTTGGCATTGGGTATTTCCTCCTTTCTTAAAGAAATTATTTCGCTTTAACCGCGCTTTTAATGATAACAAGTCCTTTGTTCGGACCTGGCACGTTTCCTTTAATTAAGATTAAGTTGCGTTCTGGATCTACTTTAACAACTTTTAAGTTTTGTACTGTCACACGCTCGCCACCCATGCGGCCTGGAAGCTCTTTTGATTTAAATACACGGTTTGGAGCGATCGCACCCATTGAACCAGGACGACGATGGTAACGAGAACCGTGAGCCATTGGTCCACGAGATTGTCCATGGCGTTTAATTACACCTTGGAAACCTTTACCCTTTGACGTACCTGTTACGTCAACGATTTCACCTTCGTTGAAAATGTCCACTTTTACTTCTTGACCTACTTCATACTCTGCAAGATTCACACCACGAATTTCACGAATGAAGCGCTTAGGTGTGGTGTTTGCCTTCGCAGCATGACCTTTTTGAGGCTTGTTCGCCAACTTCTCACGTAAATCTTCAAAACCTAATTGAATCGCTTCATAACCGTCGTTTTCAATCGTTTTCTTTTGAAGAACTACGTTTGGAGTCGCTTGAATAACTGTTACAGGAATAAGATCTCCGTTTTCAGCGAATACTTGAGTCATGCCGATTTTTCTTCCTAAGATTCCTTTCATCTTTCACACCTCCTATATCGCAATTACAACTTGATTTCAATATCGACACCAGACGGTAAGTCTAAACGCATTAAAGAATCTACTGTTTGTGGAGTCGGATTGACGATATCAATTAAGCGTTTATGTGTGCGCATTTCGAACTGCTCACGAGAGTCTTTGTATTTATGAACCGCACGTAAGATCGTGTACACCGTTTTTTCAGTTGGTAACGGAATCGGTCCAGATACAGTCGCGCCTGAACGCTTTGCAGTTTCCACAATTTTCTCAGCAGATTGATCAAGAATTCGATGATCATACGCTTTTAAACGAATACGAATTTTTTCTTTTGCCATTATTTTCCCTCCTTCTTCGCCTATTTTTAAAATAGACATTCTCCATGGAAATTTCCTTCACACTCGCCATGGCAAAGCGGCCGGGTGTGTCAGCAACCTTCCACTTCATCGCAGTCAAAGACCAACGTTTATTATTATATATAATTTTCATGCCTAATGCAAGTTTTTTATTTCTTTTCTAAACAAACTGCCTTTCCTATTATACATATTTCATTACGCAATTTCAATGGAACAAAAATAAGTGGTCTAGCAGCAAGCTAGACCACTTTATCGATTACTCGATGATTTCAGATACAGAACCTGCACCTACTGTACGTCCACCTTCGCGGATCGAGAATTTTGTACCTTCTTCGATCGCGATTGGCGCGATTAATTCTACTGTCATTTCGATGTTGTCACCAGGCATTACCATCTCAACACCTTCTGGAAGTTGGATGATACCTGTTACGTCCGTTGTACGGAAGTAGAATTGTGGACGGTAGTTAGAGAAGAATGGAGTATGACGTCCACCTTCTTCTTTTGTTAATACGTAAACTTGTGCTTTAAATTTTGTGTGTGGAGTGATTGTTCCTGGTTTTGCTAATACTTGACCGCGTTGTACTTCGTCACGAGAAACACCGCGAAGAAGCGCACCGATGTTGTCACCAGCTTCAGCTTGGTCAAGAAGCTTACGGAACATTTCAACACCTGTAACAGTTGTTGCTTTTGGCTCTTCAGAAAGACCGATGATTTCTACTTGGTCACCAACTTTTAAGATACCGCGCTCAACGCGACCAGTAGCAACTGTACCACGACCAGTGATTGAGAATACGTCCTCAACTGGCATCATGAATGGTTTGTCAACTTCGCGTTGTGGAGTTGGGATGTACTCATCAACAGCGTTCATAAGCTCGATGATTTTCGCTTCCCAAGCTGGATCTCCCTCAAGTGCTTTTAACGCAGAACCTTTAATTACAGGAACTTCGTCTCCAGGGAAGTCGTATTCAGATAATAGATCGCGAACTTCCATTTCAACAAGCTCTAAAAGCTCTTCGTCGTCTACCATGTCGCATTTGTTTAAGAATACAACAATGTAAGGTACGCCTACTTGGCGAGAAAGAAGAATGTGCTCACGAGTTTGTGGCATTGGACCGTCAGCTGCAGATACAACAAGGATCGCACCGTCCATTTGCGCAGCACCTGTGATCATGTTTTTCACGTAGTCAGCGTGACCTGGGCAGTCAACGTGTGCATAGTGACGGTTGTCAGTTTCGTACTCAACGTGTGCAGTTGAGATTGTAATTCCGCGCTCGCGCTCTTCTGGAGCAGCGTCGATTTGATCATACGCGCGTGCTTCTGCTTTACCTTGTTTCGCAAGAACTGTTGTGATTGCAGCTGTTAAAGTTGTTTTACCATGGTCAACGTGGCCGATTGTACCAATGTTGACGTGTGGTTTCGTACGTTCGAATTTCGCTTTAGCCATTATAATATCCTCCTTAGTGTTTTTTATTAAGTATAGAATATAGAATGCTCGGAAGTGAAAGTGCACAGGCACGTCCACTTCCAAGTCTTACATAAGTATTTATACTTGAACAATGCTAGAAAATCAATTATTCACCTTTATTTTTTTTGATGATTTCCTCAGCAATGCTCTTCGGAACTTCTTCATAATGGTCAAATACCATTGTGAACGTTCCGCGACCTTGTGTATTTGAACGCAATGAAGTTGCGTATCCAAACATTTCAGAAAGTGGAACCATCGCGCGAACAACTTGTGCGTTACCGCGAGCTTCCATACCTTCGACGCGACCGCGACGAGAAGTGATGTCACCCATGATGTCACCTAAATATTCTTCAGGGACGATGACTTCTACTTTCATGATTGGCTCAAGCAATACAGGGTCACATTTTGCCGCTGCGTTTTTCAATGCCATAGAAGCAGCGATTTTGAACGCCATTTCGCTTGAGTCAACATCGTGGTAAGAACCGTCAAATAATTTCGCTTTAATGTCAACAACTGGGTATCCAGCAAGAACACCGTTTTGCATTGCATCTTCAAGACCTGCTTGAATTGCAGGGATGTATTCTCTCGGAACAACCCCACCGACAATCGCGTTTTCGAATTCAAAGCCTTTTCCTTCTTCGTTTGGTGAGAACTCGATCCAAACGTGACCGTATTGACCGCGACCACCAGACTGACGCACAAATTTACCTTCAACTTGTGCTGATTTACGGAATGTTTCGCGGTACGCAACTTGAGGAGCACCAACGTTCGCTTCTACCTTAAACTCGCGACGCATGCGGTCAACGATGATGTCAAGGTGAAGCTCACCCATACCCGCGATGATTGTTTGACCTGTTTCTTGGTCTGTCCATGCACGGAATGTTGGGTCCTCTTCTTGAAGTTTTTGTAGTGCTGTGCTCATCTTATCTTGGTCAGCTTTTGACTTCGGTTCGATCGCGATTTGAATAACTGGCTCTGGGAATTGCATAGACTCCAAGATGACTGGGTCTTTTTCATCACACAACGTATCACCAGTTGTTGTATCTTTTAAACCTACAGCTGCCGCAATGTCACCTGCGTAAACTTGTGCAATTTCTTCGCGGTGGTTTGCGTGCATTTGTAGAATACGACCGATACGTTCACGCTTACGTTTTGTTGAGTTCAACACGTAAGAACCAGAGTTTAATGTACCTGAGTATACGCGGAAGAACGTCAACTTACCAACGTAAGGGTCTGTCATAATTTTGAACGCTAACGCTGCAAACGGAGCATCGTCACGCGCTTCACGAACTGTTTCTTCTTCTGTATCAGGAACAGTTCCTTTAATCGCAGGAATGTCGACTGGTGATGGTAAGTAGTCAACAACTCCGTCAAGCATTAATTGAACACCTTTGTTTTTGAATGCAGAACCACAAAATACTGGGAAGAATTGCACAGAAACTGTCGCTTTACGAATTGCAGCTTTTAACTCTTCTTTCGTAATTTCTTCCCCTTCTAAATATTTCATCATTAATTCTTCATCAAGCTCTGCAACCGCTTCAATTAATTTCCCGCGGTATTCTTCTGCCATATCACGATAGTCTTCAGGAATCTCGATGCGCTCGATATTTTTTCCTAATTCATCGTGATAGTGATATGCGCACATTTCAACAAGGTCGATGATACCTGTAAATTGATCTTCTGCACCAATTGGTAATTGAACAGGGTGCGCATTCGCTTGTAAACGCTCATGAAGTGTGTTTACAGAGTACAAGAAGTCAGCACCGATCTTGTCCATTTTGTTAACGAAAACGATACGTGGAACACCGTATGTAGTCGCTTGGCGCCATACTGTTTCTGTTTGCGGTTCTACACCTGATTGTGCGTCTAATACCGCTACCGCACCGTCTAATACACGCAATGAACGCTCAACTTCTACTGTGAAGTCGACGTGTCCAGGTGTATCGATGATGTTAATGCGATGGCCTTTCCATTGAGCTGTTGTCGCTGCGGACGTAATTGTAATTCCGCGCTCTTGTTCTTGCTCCATCCAGTCCATCGTTGCTGCGCCCTCATGAACTTCACCGATTTTATGAACGCGTCCTGTGTAGAAAAGGATACGCTCTGTTGTTGTTGTTTTACCGGCGTCGATATGGGCCATGATTCCGATATTGCGAGTGTTTTCCAAGGAGAACTGTCTTGCCATATGGATTTTTTCTCCTTCCTTAAATGAAGTATCGTAATTTTATTTGCATATAGGAATATAGGCGAATGAGCGATGGGCATGCTTTTTTAGTTTCAACCGCATCGCTCTCACCTATTCTTAATTTAACGAAAAAATTACCAACGATAGTGCGCAAACGCTTTGTTTGCTTCTGCCATTTTATGTGTATCTTCGCGCTTCTTCACAGCTGCACCTGTATTGTTTGCAGCATCCATGATTTCGTTCGCTAAACGCTCTTCCATCGTTTTTTCTCCACGAAGACGAGCGTAGTTCACGAGCCAACGAAGACCTAATGTTGTACGGCGCTCTGGACGCACCTCAACAGGAACTTGATAGTTTGCACCACCAACACGGCGTGCGCGAACTTCAAGAACTGGCATAACGTTTTTCAACGCTTGCTCAAACACTTCCATTGGATCTTTACCTGTGCGCTCACGAATGATATCGAACGCTGTGTAAAGAATTTTTTGTGCTTTACCTTTTTTACCGTCAATCATAATTTTATTGATTAAACGTGTAACTAGCTTTGAATTGTAAATTGGATCTGGTAACACATCTCGTTTAGGAACCGGACCTTTACGTGGCATATTTTTTCCTCCTTTCAGTAAAAATCAACAAAAGATGTCGAATATTATTTCTTAGCTGCTTTTGGTTTTTTCGCACCGTATTTAGAACGACCTTGCATACGGTTCGCTACACCTGCTGTATCTAAAGCACCGCGGACGATGTGGTAACGTACCCCTGGTAAGTCTTTTACACGTCCACCGCGAATTAATACAACGCTGTGTTCTTGTAAGTTGTGACCGATACCTGGGATGTATGCAGTTACCTCGATACCGTTAGATAAACGTACACGGGCATATTTACGAAGCGCAGAGTTTGGCTTCTTTGGTGTCATTGTACCTACACGTGTACATACTCCACGTTTTTGCGGAGAGTAAACAGTTGTTTGAACTTTTTTGAAGCTGTTATACCCTTTATTTAACGCAGGTGATTTAGATTTCACTACCTTTTTTGTACGACCTTTACGTACAAGCTGGTTAATTGTAGGCATGGTAAATTTCCTCCCTTCACAATCAAATTCAAGCCCACACATCCAGGTGGCTCATTTTTATGCAAAAACAAAGTTTTTGTAGTAACCCACAAAAACAGTTTTTAACGAATAATCGCAACAGCTGCAGCTCCTACGTCAATCCCACATGCTTTTCCAAGCTTTTTCGTTGAATCGACTTTTACAATTGGAACGTTTCGATCGTTCGCTGCTTTTACGACTTTTTCAATTACAGCTACGTCAGCATCTTCAGCAACGACTACCTCTTTAACGTTCCCATCTTTCAGAGCTCGTACTGTTTGTTTCGTTCCTACAATAATCTGTTTCGCCTGTGCGACTTTTTCATAAGACATGTAACATATCCTCCAAAGTGACAGGTTTTCGGAACACCTTTATTATGCTATCACTTTCTGCGTGCTGTGTCAACTATTTTTTGACCTATTGCTAGCAAACGATGCTAGCAATAGGTTCATCATTATTTCGTTGTAACAGCGTCTTCATCTTTTGCTGTTTTAATTATCGGCTTTACTTTGCGGTAACGAGCCATACCTGTTCCCGCTGGAACAAGTTTACCGATAATGACGTTTTCTTTTAATCCAAGTAATTCGTCGCGTTTTCCTTTAATTGCTGCATCCGTTAAGACACGTGTCGTCTCTTGGAATGAAGCTGCAGACAAGAACGAATCTGTTTCAAGCGATGCTTTCGTAATTCCGAGTAATACTGGGCGAGCTGTCGCCGGACGTTTACCTTCCATCAACACTTTTGCGTTCGCATCTGTAAATTGATGAATATCAAGCAATGTACCAGGCAACAAGTCTGTATCGCCCGCATCAATGACGCGCACTTTACGAAGCATTTGGCGAACCATAACTTCGATATGTTTATCGCTAATTTCTACCCCTTGCATGCGGTATACTTTTTGTACTTCACGCAACAAGTATTCTTGTACAGCATTCATATCTTTGACTCTCAACAACTCTTTCGGGTCGATTGAGCCTTCTGTTAGTTCTTGACCGCGCTCAACTTTCTGTCCTTCTTGCACTTTCAAACGCGCGCTGTAAGGAGCTGTATACGTACGTGTCTCGACTTCGCCTTGAATAACAATTTCACGTTGACGGTCACGCGTTTCGTTAATCGCCACAACAACACCATCAATTTCTGAAATGACGGCTTGACCTTTTGGATTACGCGCTTCAAACAACTCTTGTACACGCGGTAAACCTTGGGTAATATCGTCTCCTGCTACCCCGCCTGTGTGGAACGTACGCATTGTAAGCTGTGTACCCGGCTCACCGATCGATTGGGCTGCGATAATACCGACCGCTTCACCAACTTCAACTTCCGCACCTGTTGCCAAGTTGCGTCCGTAACATTTTTTACATACACCATGACGCGTGTTACATGTAAATGCCGAACGAATCCATACTTCTTCAATACCTGCTTTGACAATCGCATTCGCAATGTCTTCTGTAATCATTTCATTTTCACGCACGAGCACTTCGCCCGTTTCCGGATGTTTCACCGTCTTACGTGCGTAACGTCCAATGAGACGATCTTCGAGTTTCACAATCACTTCTGTACCGTCTTTTAACGCACGAATTAACGTACCACGATCTGTGCCGCAGTCATCTTCACGAATGATAACGTCTTGTGCCACATCAACGAGACGACGTGTTAAATAACCAGAGTCCGCTGTTTTTAACGCGGTATCCGCAAGACCTTTACGTGCACCGTGTGTTGAAATGAAGTACTCAAGTACCGTTAAACCTTCGCGGAATGAAGATTTAATCGGAAGCTCGATAATACGTCCAGCTGGGTTCGCCATTAATCCACGCATACCAGCAAGTTGCGTAAAGTTCGACGCGTTACCACGGGCTCCAGAGTCACTCATCATGAAAATTGGATTTCGTTTATCAAGCGATTCCATTAAGCGACCTTGAATTTTGTCTTTCGCCGCACTCCAAATCGAAATAACACGCTCATAACGTTCTTCATCAGTAATTAAACCGCGTCTAAATTGTTTTAATACCGTATCAACTTTTGCTTGTGCTTCTTCTAAAATTTCTTGTTTTTCAGGCAAGACAACAATGTCCGCGACACCAATTGTAATACCGGCTTTTGTTGAGTACTTAAAGCCAAGATCTTTCATGCGGTCAAGCATTTTAGATGTTTCTGTAATTTTGAAACGTTTAAATACTTCCGCGATGATGTTACCGAGAATTTTTTTCTTAAACGGTGGAACGAGTGCACGCTTACGAATTTCTTCTTTCACGTTCACACCTTTATCTAAGAAATACTTATCCGGCGTTCGTTCTTCAATGTTCTCTTGCGTCGGCTCATTAATATATGGGAATGACTTCGGCAAAATCTCATTGAAGATTAACTTTCCAACTGTCGTGATCAGCAACTTATTATTTTGCTCTTCTGTAAACGTTTCGTTTCTCAACGAACCAGCATGAACGGCGATGCGCGTATGCAAATGAACATAGCCATTATGGTAAGCTAACAACGCCTCGTCCGCATCTTTAAAGACCATTCCTTCTCCAACTGCACCTTCACGTTCCATCGTTAAGTAGTAGTTTCCTAAAACCATGTCTTGTGAAGGCGT
This sequence comes from Anoxybacillus sp. CHMUD, assembly GCF_013096965.1. NCBI lineage: Bacteria > Bacillati > Bacillota > Bacilli > Caryophanales > Anoxybacillaceae > Anoxybacillus > Anoxybacillus sp. CHMUD. The sequence goes on along the minus strand of NZ_SDLG01000015.1, from coordinate 24,520 downwards.
AACGACCGGCTTTCCGTCTTTCGGGTTCAAAATGTTTTGTGCCGCAAGCATCAGTAGACGTGCTTCCGCCTGTGCTTCTGCTGAAAGTGGTACGTGCACAGCCATTTGGTCACCGTCGAAGTCGGCGTTGTATGCCGTACATACAAGTGGATGTAATCGGATCGCACGCCCTTCTACAAGCGTCGGTTCGAAAGCTTGAATACCAAGACGGTGAAGCGTTGGCGCGCGGTTTAATAACACCGGATGCTCTTTAATGACAGATTCTAAAACATCCCAAACTTCTGGGTGAACGCGCTCAATTTTTCGCTTCGCACTTTTAATGTTATGTGCTAAGCCGCGTTCTACTAATTCTTTCATAACGAACGGTTTAAATAACTCAAGCGCCATTTCTTTCGGTAATCCGCATTGATACATTTTCAAGTTCGGACCGACAACGATAACGGAACGACCAGAGTAGTCAACACGCTTACCGAGCAAGTTTTGACGGAAACGACCTTGCTTTCCTTTTAACATATGGGAAAGCGACTTCAACGGACGGTTTCCTGGGCCTGTAACCGGACGGCCACGACGACCGTTATCAATTAACGCATCAACCGCCTCTTGAAGCATCCGTTTCTCGTTTTGAACGATAATGTTCGGTGCACCAAGGTCTAATAGACGTTTTAAACGGTTGTTTCGATTAATGACACGACGATATAAATCGTTCAAGTCCGATGTCGCAAAACGACCACCGTCTAACTGTACCATCGGGCGCAATTCAGGCGGAATAACCGGTAGTACATCTAAAATCATCCAAGAAGGATCGTTACCAGAGTTACGGAACGCTTCAAGCACTTCAAGACGTTTAATCGTACGAGCACGACGTTGTCCTTGTGCTGTCTTCAATTCCTCTTTTAACGTTTCTACTTCTTTTTCAAGATCGATGTCTTGTAACAATTTTTTAATCGCTTCCGCACCCATTGAAGCTTGAAACGAATTTCCGTACTTCTCGCGATACGCGCGATATTCTTTTTCAGAAAGCAATTGCTTCTTTTCTAACGGTGTATCGCCTGGATCCGTCACAACGTAAGATGCAAAGTAAATGACTTCCTCTAGCGCGCGAGGGGACATGTCTAAGACAAGTCCCATGCGGCTAGGAATTCCTTTAAAGTACCAAATATGTGAAACAGGGGCTGCTAGTTCAATATGACCCATGCGCTCACGGCGAACTTTTGCACGTGTGACTTCGACACCGCATCGGTCACAAACGACACCTTTATAACGAACGCGCTTATATTTTCCGCAATGACATTCCCAGTCTTTCGTCGGACCGAAAATACGTTCGCAAAACAGTCCATCTTTTTCTGGTTTTAATGTTCGATAGTTAATCGTTTCCGGTTTTTTAACTTCACCATACGACCAAGAACGAATTTTCTCAGGTGAAGCGAGTCCGATCTTCATATATTCAAACTTATTCACATCTAACAAGGGGCCTACCTCCCTTTTAATATCCAGGTTTTACCCTTATGTCAACACGCTATTCTTTTACAACAACACCTTCATCTTCTTTGGCTGACTCATCTGTAGGTGGGATGATGTCAACTGGTTGAACGTCATCATCTTCCCCGAAGTTTTCCATACTAATTTCTTTTTCATCACTTGATAAAACTGTGACGTCCATACCTAAGCTTTGTAGCTCTTTAATTAACACTTTGAACGATTCAGGAACGCCTGGTTCCGGAACGTTTTCACCTTTCACAATCGCCTCGTATGTTTTCACGCGACCAACGACATCATCTGATTTGACAGTTAAAATTTCCTGCAACGTATAAGCTGCACCGTATGCTTCAAGCGCCCATACTTCCATCTCACCGAAACGCTGACCACCAAACTGTGCCTTTCCACCAAGTGGTTGTTGCGTAACAAGTGAGTACGGACCTGTCGAACGAGCATGCAATTTATCGTCAACCATGTGCGCAAGCTTAATCATGTACATAATACCGACAGAAACACGGTTGTCAAACGGTTCTCCAGTCCGTCCGTCGTATAGAACGGTTTTCGCATCGCGTGCCATTCCTGCTTCTTCTAACGTCGCCCATACATCTTCTTCACGAGCGCCGTCAAATACAGGCGAAGCGACATGAAGACCTAACTTTCTCGCTGCCATACCGAGATGCAACTCAAGCACTTGCCCGATGTTCATACGCGAAGGTACGCCTAATGGGTTTAACATGATGTCAACTGGTGTGCCATCTGGTAAAAACGGCATATCTTCTTCAGGTAAAATACGAGAAATAACCCCTTTATTTCCATGGCGTCCTGCCATTTTGTCACCTTCGGAAATTTTCCGTTTTTGTACAATGTACACACGGACAAGTTGGTTTACACCTGGCGGCAACTCATCGCCGTCTTCGCGAGTAAACACTTTGACATCAAGAACAATTCCGCCCCCACCATGTGGTACGCGTAAAGATGTATCTCGAACTTCACGTGCTTTCTCGCCAAAGATAGCATGCAATAGGCGCTCTTCTGCAGTTAACTCCGTAACACCTTTTGGAGTAACTTTACCGACAAGCAAGTCTCCATCTTTTACTTCTGCACCGATGCGGACAATACCGCGTTCATCTAAGTTACGAAGCGCATCTTCACCGACGTTTGGAATATCGCGCGTAATTTCTTCCGGACCGAGCTTTGTATCGCGCGCCTCAGATTCGTATTCCTCGATATGAATCGATGTATACACATCGTCTTTCACGAGACGCTCGCTCATAATAATCGCGTCCTCGTAGTTGTATCCATCCCAGGTCATGAACGCAACAAGCACGTTGCGACCAAGTGCTAACTCGCCTTTTTCCATCGATGGACCGTCAGCTAAAATTTCACCTTTCTCTACAATGTCACCCGCTTTAACAATCGGGCGTTGATTGTAGCACGTTCCTTGGTTTGAACGAACAAACTTCAACAGACGATATTTATCTAAGTCACCTTTGACTTCTTTTCCATCGACTTCGATTAAACGGCGTACCCAAATTTCTTTCGCTTCGACTCGCTCAACAATTCCGCGATGCTTACAAATGACTGCAGCACCAGAGTCTTTCGCTGCCACATACTCCATTCCTGTACCAACGATTGGAGCTTCCGGTTGCATAAGTGGAACAGCTTGACGTTGCATGTTCGCACCCATAAGCGCACGGTTTGAGTCATCGTTTTCTAAGAATGGGATACACGCTGTAGCTACGGATACGACTTGCTTTGGCGAAACGTCTACATAATCGACACGATCACGCTTAACGACAATGTTTTCACCACGGAAACGAGCAACAACGTTTTCTTCTAAAAATGTTCCATCTTCCGCAATCGGAACGTTTGCTTGAGCCACAACGTAATTGTCTTCTTCATCCGCTGTTAAATAATCAATTTGATTCGTTACTTTTCCTGTCTCAGGATCAACACGTCGATAAGGTGTTTCAATAAAGCCAAATTTATTCACTTTTGCATATGTCGAAAGCGAGTTAATTAATCCGATGTTCGGACCTTCTGGCGTTTCGATTGGACACATGCGGCCATAATGTGAATAGTGAACGTCACGCACTTCAAAACCGGCACGCTCACGCGTTAAACCGCCCGGACCAAGCGCAGAAAGACGACGTTTATGTGTCAATTCGGCCAGTGGGTTCGTTTGATCCATGAATTGCGACAATTGTGAGCTTCCAAAAAACTCTTTAATGGCCGCAATGACTGGGCGAATATTAATGAGTTGCTGTGGTGTAATTGTGTTTGTATCTTGAATGGACATCCGTTCACGAACGACGCGCTCCATACGCGAAAGTCCGATTCGGAATTGATTTTGCAGCAACTCGCCAACAGAGCGAAGTCGGCGATTTCCTAAATGGTCGATATCGTCTGTATCACCGACGCCATGCAATAAGTTAAAGAAGTAGCTAATAGATGCAATAATATCTGCAGGTGTAATATGTTTTACTGTTTCTGGAATATATCCATTACTAATGACCGTGATGACTTTTTCGCCATCTGGATCGTTTGGAGCATAAATTTTGATTGCTTGCAAAGCGAACTCATCTTCGACAACGCCCCCAAGCGGTTGGTATTTACGCATACCGATCCCTTTTTCAAGCTCAGGTAAAATGCGGTCGAGCGTTCTCCGATCGAGAACCGTTCCTTTTTCAGCAATCACTTCACCCGTTTCCGGATGAACGAGCGTTTCTGCTAAACGTTGACCGAATAAACGGTTTTTAATATGGAGCTTTTTGTTAATTTTATAGCGACCAACGCTTGCTAAATCGTATCGTTTTGGATCAAAGAAACGAGAGATAAGCAAGCTTTTCGCATTTTCAACGGTAGGCGGCTCCCCTGGACGTAACCGTTCATAAATTTCAAGCAACGCTTTTTCTGTACTTTCTGTGTTGTCTTTTTCTAACGTATTACGAATGTACTCGTTATCACCAAGTAAATCGACAATCTCTTGGTCTGAACCAAAACCTAACGCTCGCAATAACACGGTCACAGGCAACTTACGTGTACGATCAATGCGAACGTACACAACGTCTTTTGCGTCTGTTTCATATTCAAGCCATGCACCACGGTTTGGAATAACGGTAGCTGTAAAGCCTCGCTTTCCGTTTTTATCTACTTTTCCGCTGTAATATACGCTCGGTGAACGAACAAGCTGGGAAACGATAACACGTTCAGCACCATTAATAATGAACGTGCCTGTTTCTGTCATTAACGGGAAATCTCCCATAAATACATCTTGTTCTTTTACTTCACCTGTTTCTTTATTGATTAGGCGTACTTTCACCCGAAGCGGTGCTGCGTATGTAACGTCGCGTTCTTTCGACTCTTCAACAGAGTACTTCGGTTCTCCTAAGCTGTAATCAATAAACTCTAGTGACAAATTCCCTGTAAAATCTTCGATCGGTGAAATATCTTGAAACATTTCACGCAATCCTTCGTCGAGAAACCACTGGTAAGAAGAAGTTTGAATTTCGATTAAGTTTGGTAGTTCTAACACTTCACTAATGCGCGCATAACTTCTTCGTTGGCGGTGTCGTCCGTATTGAACTAGTTGACCTGTCAACTGATTCACCCCTCAAATCAAACATTAATAACTTGTCATCAGACAAAAAAGAAATGGTTTCTTATAAGAAAACCACATGTTTGACCTATTATATATTTTATAAGTTTTTCCTTTAAAACTAAAATTATACATACATACACAGCATACGTAAACTAAAAAATACACATTTAGCATTTTATAATGGTACCATACTGAAAATGTAGCGTCAAGCTTTTTGTGCTCGAATAATAAAGTAACCTTTTTTCTTTTCCACAACATCAACTTCATCAAAAATCATCTTTAACTTTTCTAAAGCAGACGGAGCACCTTGTTTCTTTTGAATGACAACCCATAGTTGACCACCCGGAAGCAAGTAGTTCGCACTTTGCTCAAAAATGGAATGAACGACTGCTTTTCCTGCACGAATCGGCGGGTTTGTCACAATTGCAGCAAACTTCCCTTCTACTCGATCAAATAAGTTGCTTATGTAAATCTGAGCATTTTCAACATCATTTTGCTGTTTGTTTTTCTTAGCCAACTCAATCGCTCGCTCATTTACATCAATCATATGTACCATTCGATGAGGAAAATCTTTCGCCAGCGCCAAACCGATTGGCCCGTATCCACAACCAACATCAAGAATATTTCCACTCACATTTGGTTCCACGAATGTTTCAATTAGTAGCCGGGAACCGAAATCGACTTCTTTTTTTGAAAACACACCTTGATCAACGGTAAATAAAAACTGATGACCTCGTAACATATACGTCCATTGAAACGGCTTACTTTCTACCACAGGTCGCTCCGTATAGTAGTGATCACCCATCACTCTCACCTCTCTTTCCTTTATTGTAAACGAATGCACATAAAAACACAAAGAAGCTCGCCGTTTTGAGCGAGCTTCTTTACTTTATTACTTAATTTCAACTTTCGCGCCAGCTTCTTCAAGTTTCGCTTTAATTTCTTCAGCCTCTTCTTTAGAAACGCCTTCTTTAACTGGCTTTGGAGTGTTGTCTACTAAGTCTTTTGCTTCTTTTAAGCCAAGACCAGTAAGTTCGCGTACAACTTTGATAACTTTGATTTTTTGCGCGCCGCCATCTGCAAGGATAACGTCGAATTCAGTTTTTTCTTCAGCAGCACCACCAGCAGCAGCACCACCAGCAACTACTACAGGAGCAGCAGCAGTTACACCAAATTCTTCTTCGATTGCTTTTACTAAGTCGTTTAATTCTAAAACAGTCATATTTTTAACCGCTTCAATGATTTGTTCTTTAGTCATGATCGATCTTCCTCCTTAATATTTTAGTTTTAGGCAATTTGAAAATTAAGCGCCTTGTTCTTCTTTCTTCTCAGCAACTGCTTTTGTAACAAGCGCAAAGTTGCGGATTGGTGCTTGAAGAACGCTAAGCAACATAGAGAGCAAGCCTTCGCGAGATGGGAGCTCTGCAAGCGCCTTAACTTCCTCAAGTGTTGCTACGTTACCTTCGATGATACCTGCTTTAATTTTTAACGCTTCGTTCTTTTTCGCGAATTCGTTTAAAATTTTTGCAGGAGCAACGACATCATCATTGCTGAATGCAATCGCATTCGGACCTGTTAATGTTTCATCCAAACCTTCTAATCCTAACTCAGCAACAGCACGACGAGTTAATGTGTTTTTGTACACTTTGAACTCGATGCCCGCTTCGCGAAGTTGCTTACGAAGCTCTGTAACTTGAGCGACATTTAAACCACGATAATCAACGATGATCGTTGATTTGCTCGCGCGAAGCTTTTCAGCAATCTCCGCTACTAGCTGCTGCTTTTGTTCAAGTACGCTGCTCATGTCAACACCTCCTGTAGAAGTTGAGTTTCGACACCACTTATACCGTTCAATAAAAAACCTCCATGTCAACGCAGACATGGAGGCCCCCGAAAAGTGCAAGATGCACTTATTTATGAGTCTCAACACCTCGGTAGGAAATTAAGCCTATATGAGGCACCTACTGTCTACGGTACAAATGATATTCGCTTTTCAAACAATAGATAGTATACTAAAGCGTTTCTAAAAAGTCAATATCTATAATTAGTTAGCAACAGCAACTGTAGAAGGATCTACTTTTACGCCAGGTCCCATTGTTGAAGCGACTGTTACGTTTTTCACGTATGTGCCCTTCGCCGCTGCTGGCTTCACTTTTAAGATTGTCTCATAGATTGTTGCGAAGTTTTCTACTAATTTTTCAGTATCAAACGATACTTTACCGATCGGCACGTGGATGTTTCCTGCTTTGTCAACGCGGTATTCTACTTTACCAGCTTTAATTTCATTAACCGCTTTCGCCACATCAAATGTAACTGTTCCTGTTTTAGGGTTTGGCATTAAACCTTTTGGTCCTAAAATACGACCGATTTTACCTACCTCACCCATCATATCAGGAGTTGCAACGATCACATCAAACTCAAACCAACCTTGTTGAATTTTGTTGATGTAATCTGTATCACCTACGTAATCTGCACCTGCTGCTTCTGCTTCTTTCGCTTTTTCGCCTTTTGCAAGCACTAATACGCGACGTACTTTACCTGTACCGTGTGGTAATACAACCGCACCGCGAATTTGTTGATCCGCTTTCTTCGGGTCAACTCCTAAACGGAAAGCAACCTCTACTGTTGCATCAAATTTTGCAACGTTTGTCTTTTTCACTAATTCGATCGCCTCTTGCACAGCGTATGCTTTTGAGCGATCAATCAACTTCGCTGCCTCTAAGTAACGTTTTCCTCTTTTTGGCATGTTTATTTCCTCCTTTTGTGGTTTTAACGGAAAGACCTCCCACGAATAAAGGTTGCGAAAACTATATAGTTCGCTTCCGCAACCTTCTCCAGCCAGATCTTCATTAGTCTTCGATGACGATACCCATGCTGCGCGCTGTTCCTTCGATCATGCGCATAGCTGCTTCAATGCTCGCCGCGTTTAAGTCTGGCATTTTTGTTTCAGCAATCTCGCGCACTTTGTCGCGCTTTACTGTTGCCACTTTATTACGGTTTGGCTCACCAGAACCAGACTCGATACCAGCCGCTTTTTTAAGTAATACAGCAGCAGGTGGAGTTTTCGTAATAAATGTAAATGAACGGTCTTCATATACCGTAATTTCAACAGGAATAATTAAACCTGCTTGATCAGCTGTACGAGCGTTGAATTCTTTACAGAATCCCATGATGTTAACACCAGCTTGACCTAATGCTGGACCGACTGGTGGTGCTGGATTCGCTTTCCCTGCAGGAATTTGCAATTTGACAACTTTAATTACTTTTTTAGCCACGAGACACACCTCCTTAAGTCCGTGATGTGGTATTAGGGATATTCCCTCCCACTCCATATATGAAAACAATCATCGCATTCGTCTCAATGATTGAGACATACTGACCTTAAAATATTATCACTTTTCTTGCTCATTTGCAAGTTGTTTACTATTATATTTTTTCAATTTGCGAAAAGTCAAGCTCTACTGGTGTTTCACGCCCGAACATGTCAACGAGCACAGTTACTTTTTGCTTGTCCATTTCGATTTCTTGGATCGTTCCAACAAAATTCGCAAATGGACCTTCTTTAATACGAACTGCTTCATTTAATTCAAAATCAAAATCCAAATCAATTAAATCAACGCCCATTCGTTTTAAAATCGCAGAAACTTCTTCTTCAAGAAGCGGCGTCGGTTTAGATCCGGCACCAGCCGAACCAACAAATCCTGTTACCCCCGGCGTATTACGAACGACATACCAAGAGTCGTCTGTCATAATCATTTCGACAAGTACGTAACCAGGAAACACTTTCTTTTTGACGACTTTCTTTTTGCCGCCTTTTGTGTCTGTTTCTTCCTCCTCAGGCACAACGACACGAAAAATTTTATCTTGCATGCCCATCGATTCAACACGCTTTTCTAAGTTCGTTTTTACTTTATTTTCATAACCCGAGTACGTATGAATAACATACCAATTCTTTTCCATTTGATGGGACGATATCGTCCTTCCCTCCCTAAACAAATCTTTTTTAGGCAAAATAAAAACCCGTTACCGGGCTTTATTTCTTGTTTGTTATCTTTCATTATACCATGGATATACGATCACTATTCAAGTATAAAACGAACTAACTCTGAAATTCCTAAATCAACAACAGCAAAAAATACAGTAAAAAACGCCACCGTCGCCAGAACGGTAATTGTATAGTTCACTAGTTCTTTTCGTTTTGGCCAGCTGACTTTTTTCATCTCGCGAACAACTTCGCGGAAAAACTTCGTTACTCGTTGCATAGAAAACCCTCCAACATCTCGGGATCATCAACTTACTTCGTTTCACGGTGAATCGTATGCGTATGGCATGTTTTACAAAACTTTTTCATCTCTAGCCGCTCATCGTGATGAGCTATATTTTTCATCGTTGTATAGTTTCGGCTTAAACATTGACTACACGCTAAAATCACTTTTTTGCGCATACGTTTTCCTCCGATACACTGCGTCTTAAAAACTGTATCATACAATATTTTTTTATGTCAATATTATAAACGAATTCCTTGAATTTCTACATACTTTTCTAGTTTGCGTTTCACGCGCTGTAGCGCGTTATCGATGGATTTCACGTGACGATTGAGCTCTTCCGAAATTTCTTGATATGATCGACCTTCTAAATAAAGGAGAAGCACTTTTCTTTCTAAATCGCTGAGTAGCTCGGTCATCTTTTCTTCAATGTGATTGAACTCTTCTCTATTAATAATTAGTTCTTCGGGATTTGTTATTTTCGTTCCCGAAAGAACGTCCATCAATGTACGGGCAGAATCATCTTCGTAAATTGGCTTGTCCAATGAAACGTAACAATTGAGAGGAATGTGTTTTTGGCGCGTAGCCATCTTAATAGCTGTAATCATTTGGCGAGTAATGCATAACTCTGCAAACGCCTTAAATGAAGATTGCTTGTCTTCTTTGAAATCCCGGATCGCTTTATATAGCCCGATCATTCCTTCTTGCACAATATCTTCGCGATCTGCACCGACTAAAAAATATGAACGTGCTTTCGCTCGAACAAAATTTTTATACTTATGAATTAAGTAATCAAGCGCCTCACTATCACCTTGATGTACGAGTTCTACAATCATTTCATCTTCTAATTGTTCGTAACGGCTTTGTTGTTTTTTGTTTGCATTTGCGCTCACGCCGATCCCCCCGCCCTGCACATGGATAAAAGTATTATACAGTACATTTTTTTACAGGGTCAATCGTTCATTTTTCCCCTCTTCGCCATTTTTCGAAAATTTTTGCGACTTCGTCTGTGAGAGGAATTTTTGACATCGGCTTTTTTTGTTGAATGTGCTTGACGTTCGTTGAAATATTTCGCTGCACCGCATCTACTTCAATCAATAATTCTCGGGCTGATTTGCGCAACGCTCCTTGACCGAAAATTGCCCATTGTTCCGTGTAGTCTGATGTAGCGACGTATACTTTTGTCCGAACTTGCTGGAGCGATTTCGCCAATTTCTCGATATGCTCATCAGCCGTTTCGTTTTCCTTTGTAAAAATGACCTCTACTTGATGATCGACATATTTTTTTGTTGTTCCTTGTACGAGGTGTGCATCGAAAACAATAATGACTTTACAACCGGTAAATGCTTGATATTCTGCCATTTTCTCGACAAGTCGGTCGCGCGCTAACGATAAATCTGTATCGCGCAACTCGCGCAGTTCTGGCCAGGCACCGATGATGTTGTAGCCATCAACGATTAAAATATCCATTTTACTCACCTAATGGATGACGCTTTCGGTACACCTCATACATTAACAAGCTCGCCGCAACCGAGGCATTTAACGATGTGACATGTCCTATCATCGGCAAACGAACGAGCACATCGCATTTATCTCGTAATAAACGGCTTATTCCTTTCCCTTCACTACCGATAATTAAGGCTAACGGAATGACTCCATCAAGTTGACGATAATCTTGAGTTCCTTTTGCGTCCGTTCCAAAAATCCAAACGCCCCGCTCTTTTAATTCATCTACCGTTCTCGCTAAGTTTGTCACCCGCGCAACAGGTACATATTCAATCGCACCCGTTGATGCTTTCGCTACCGTTGCTGTTAAACTAACTGAGCGGCGCTTCGGGATAATGATACCGTGGGCACCTACCGCATCAGCTGTTCGCATAATCGATCCTAAATTGTGTGGATCTTCAAGCTCATCTAAAATAATAAAAAATGGTGCTTCCCCTTGCTCTTCTGCCTTTTTAAATAAATCATCTATGTCATAGTATCGGTATGCAGCAACTTGCGCAATGACCCCTTGATGATTGCCGTCACTTAATTGATCCATCTTTTTTTTAGGAACATATTGTACCGTAATACCCATCTCTTTTGCGAGCTGAATGATCGATTGCATTTGACCACGTTGTGAGCCTTCAGCAATCCATATTTTATTCATTTCTCGTCCAGATTTTAATGCTTCTAACACCGGGTTCTTACCGATAATGAGATCCATCATTACTTCCTCCTTTCCTCATCGTTTTGATGTACATGTAACGCCAACTGCATTAATTGATGAAGTCGTTCTTCATTTCCACTCAAAAAATGGTAACCGATTAATGCTTCGAGCCCTGTACTTTGACGGTACGTTTGTACATCTGTATTTTTCGGGGTACTCCCTGATTTTGCATTACGACCTCTTCGAACAATAGCCATTTCCTGCTCAGAAAGTTGGTTATGATTGAGCAACCATTGTAATACTTTCGCCTGCGCCTTCGCACAAACGTACGTTTTTGCTAAGTTGTGTAAATCGTTTGGTTTTACTTTTCCTAAGGTCAGAAGGTGATGCCGTACGAATAATTCGTATACGGCATCACCAATGTAGGCTAACGTTAAACCGTTTAACTGCTGAAAATCTTTCATTTTGCTAAACAAATGCAACATCGTTTTATCCTCTTCTCCATCTCGTCCCTTGTGGTGTATCTTCTAAAATGATGTTTTTTGCCTTTAATTCATCGCGAATGCGGTCGGCTAATGCAAAGTCGCGATTTTTCCGTGCTTCAATGCGTTGTTGGATAAGCGCTTCAATTTCCTCATCAAGCAACTCATCTTGTTGTAAAGAAAGGCCTAGCACATCAAAAAGCTGTTCAAACTGTTGTAAAAAGGCTTGAATAACTTGTTGCGATGTATGATTTTCCATTAAGTAGACATTTGCTTGTTTCGCTAGCTCAAACAAAACCGCGATCCCGTTTGCAGTATTAAAATCATCATCCATTTCGCGAATAAACTCGTTTCTTAATTCCTCAATTTTTGCTAGCCATTGTTCATCATTTGTCGTTAAATTCGTGCTACTTTCTAAACGGTGTTTTAAGTTCGTATATGCAGTCTTTAAGCGCTCCAACCCGCTTCTTGCACTTTCAAGCAACGGTTGGCTATAGTTGATCGGATGGCGATAATGAACCGAAAGCATAAAGAAACGTAGCACTTGCGGATCAACTTGCTTAATAATATCGTGCACTAAAATAAAGTTCCCAAGCGATTTTGACATTTTTTCATTATCGATATTAATGTAGCCGTTATGCAACCAATATTTCGCAAAAGGCTTTCCTGTTAACGCCTCAGATTGAGCAATTTCATTTTCGTGGTGCGGGAACGTTAAATCTTGTCCCCCAGCATGAATATCAATCGTATCCCCTAAATATTTACGTGCCATCGCGGAGCATTCGATATGCCAGCCCGGACGACCTTTCCCCCATGGACTATCCCAATAAATTTCTCCTTCTTTTGCCGCTTTCCATAAAGCAAAATCAAGAGGGTCTTCTTTTTTCTCTCCTACTTCAATACGAGCACCTGATTTTAATTCGTCGACCGATTGGTGAGATAATTTTCCGTAGTCAGAGAAACGACGCGTTCGATAATATACGTCACCGTCCACTTCATACGCATACCCTTTTTCGATCAGTTGTTCAATAAATTGAATAATTGTATCAATGTTTTCGGTGACACGCGGATGGACGTCCGCTTTTTTGCAACCGAGTGCTGTAATATCTTCAAAGTACGCCTCAATAAACCGTTCTGCAATGGTCGGTACATCTTCACCTAATTCCCTTGCTGCTCGAATAAGTTTATCGTCTACATCCGTGAAATTCGAGACGTATTGCACTTCATAGCCACGAAATTGTAAGTAGCGGCGAATCGTATCGAATACGATAGCTGGGCGAGCGTTTCCAATATGAATGTAGTTGTATACTGTTGGACCACATACGTACATTTTCACTTTATTTGGCTCTAACGGGATAAACGGTTCTTTTTTTCTCGTCAACGTATTATATACTTGAATGCTCATGGTTCACCGTTCCTTTCTTTAGTTCTTCTAATTGTGTTTTTAGTTGCTCGATTTCTGCTTCTAACTCTTTAAAACGATCTGCAATCGGATCCGGTAAATCACAATGATTTAAATCTTTATTCACACGCACGCCATTTTGCACAACGACGCGACCTGGAATTCCAACGACTGTTGAGTTCGGTGGCACATCTTTCAACACGACCGATCCGGCTCCAATTTTACTGTTTTCTCCAATAGTAATGGAACCAAGCACTTTGGCGCCAGTCGCAATCAAACAATTATCTTTAATGGTCGGATGACGCTTTCCTTTTTCTTTCCCTGTTCCTCCAAGTGTGACGCCTTGATACACTGTCACGTTATCACCAATTTCGCACGTTTCTCCAATGACAACTCCCATACCATGATCGATGAAAAAGCGCCGACCGATCTTTGCGCCGGGATGAATTTCAATACCCGTAAAAAAGCGACTAATTTGCGAAATGAGGCGCGCTAAAAAATAAAATTTTCGCTTATAAAGCGCGTGGGCAATACGATGTGCCCAAATGGCATGTAAACCTGAGTACGTCAAAATAACCTCTAAATAACTTCTTGCTGCCGGATCTTGTTCAAAAATAACTTCAATATCTTCTTTTAATGTTTTAAACATATTGCTCCCCCTTTGTTATTTTTCAAATAAAAAACGTCCCTGTGTACAATGACACAGAGACGCTTGGTTGCGCGGTTCCACTCTGTTTAGCCGAAGGCTCACTCTTGCCCTTATAACGGAAGGGAATCCGCTCCATTCTACTACAGAACGTCTCTGGTTCGAAAGGAGGCTCCGAGGTGCATTTCAAAAGAATCAAGCATAAACCACTTCCAGCCAAGGTGGTTCTCTCTGACATGCTGATTCTTTTTACTTCTCCTCATCAACGCTTTCACCAATATAGGTTACACCTATTTTATTATATAAACGAGGAAATGTTAACGGATGAATTTTACTAATCGAGACAATACCGCTTCTTTTCCGAGCAAACGAATCGCCTCTGGAAGTTCGGGACCGTGCGTTTGCCCTGTTACCGCCACACGAATCGGCATGAATAAGTTTTTCCCTTTTTGCCCCGTTTCTTTTTGTACCGCTTTAATGGCTGCTTTAATGTGGTCACTATCAAACGTTGCAAGCTGTTCCATTTGCCCGTAAAATGCTTTTAATACATTCGGCACTTGTTCGCCAGCTAAAACAGTCTTTGCCTCTTCATCATACTCGATTTCTTGTTTAAAGAACAACTCTGATAGCTCAACAATTTCAGCGCCGTAGCTCATTTGCTCTTGATATAGTGCGATTAAATCACGAGCCCACTGTTTTTGTTCATCAGTCATTTGTTCCGGCAAGCGCCCTGCGCGAATTAAATGAGGAAGCGATAGTTCCACTAACCGATCTAAATCAAGCTTTTTAATATATTGATTGTTCATCCATGTCAGCTTTTGTTTATCAAACATCGATGGCGATTTTGATAAACGGGACACATCAAACATGCGAATAAGCTCTTCTTTCGTGAAAATTTCTTCTTCTCCCTCTGGTGACCAACCTAATAGCGCAAAAAAGTTAAACATCGCTTCTGGTAAATATCCGAGTTCTTTATATTGAGAAACGAATTGAATAATTGACTCATCGCGCTTTGATAATTTTTTACGATTTTCATTTACAATTAATGTTAAATGTGCGTATTTTGGTGGCTTCCAACCGAAATATTCATACACCATTAACTGTTTCGGTGTGTTTGATAAATGTTCTTCACCGCGGAATACATGTGTAATTTTCATTAAATGATCGTCAATGACGACAGCGAAGTTGTACGTCGGGATGCCATTGGCCTTTACGATCACCCAATCGCCAATATCTTTCGATTCAAATGATACACGACCGCGCACCATATCTTCAAATTCATATACTTTTCCTTCCGGTACTTTTAAACGAATCGTATACGGTTTTCCTTCAGATTCAAGCTGTTGAACTTGCTCTGGCGTTAAATGACGGCATTTGCCACTATATTGCGGTGCCGCAATGCCCGCCGCTTTTTGTGCCTCACGCTCTTGCTCTAGCTCCTCAGGCGTACAAAAACATTTATACGCATAGCCTTTTTCTAACAATTCGTTTGTATATTGGCGATAAATATGCAGACGCTCCGTTTGACGATAAGGACCATATCCTCCGTCTTTGTCTACCGATTCATCATATTCAATACCGAGCCATTTCAAGTTTTCAAGCTGTGATTGTTCGCCACCTTCTACATTCCGCTCAATATCTGTATCTTCAATGCGAACGATGAATTTCCCATGATGGTGACGAGCAAACAAATAGTTAAACAACGCTGTGCGCGCACCACCAATATGTAAATGACCCGTCGGACTTGGCGCGTAGCGCACCCTTACTTCCTGTGTCATGTCATGACCTCCATCTACCTAATTTCTGTACCTCATTGTACCGTAAACCGCATACAAAATCCATCATTCATTATTTTTTTGTAACAAAACAACAGCTTGTGCGGCAATTCCTTCCTCTCTCCCTGTGAAGCCAAGTTTTTCTGTTGTCGTCGCCTTGACGTTAACTTGTGAAATATCCCCTTCTAACAATTCAGCAATACGTTTTTGCATATTTGGAATATGTGGTGCCATTTTTGGTTTTTGTGCAATAATCGTACAGTCAACGTTAACAAGCGTATACCCGTGTTGACGAACAAGTTTCCATACGTGTTGTAAAAGTAGCGCAGAGTCAACGTCTTTGTATGCTTCATCTGTATCAGGGAAATGTTTTCCGATATCCCCTTCACCAATGGCTCCTAAACAAGCATCAGCAATCGCATGTAACAACACGTCCGCATCAGAATGTCCGAGCAATCCTTTCTCATACGGAATGTTGATTCCACCAATGATAAGCGGACGCCCTTCAGCAAACTGATGAACATCAAACCCTTGTCCAATTCGATACATCATCGATCCCCTCTCGCACGTAAAATCGCTTCCGCAAATAATAAATCTTCCGGTGTCGTTAGTTTAATGTTTGTATACTCACCTTCGACAATGACGACACGATGACCCATCCGCTCAACAAGACTGGCATCATCTGTTCCGATAAATCGCTCTTTTTTTGCCCGCTCATGGGCATTAAGAATTAATGACATGGAAAAAGCTTGTGGCGTTTGCACAGCCCACAAGCTCGATCGATCGACCGTTTTCTCAATATGGCCATCGACCACCTGTTTCATTGTATCTTTGACAGGAACAGCGAGCACAGCTGCTCCCGTCTCCTTTGTTGCATGCACAAGTTCGTGAATTTTCTTGATTGTTACAAACGGGCGAGCACCGTCGTGAATGAGCACAATGTGACCATCGTTGACCGCTTTTAGTCCGTTATAGACGCTCTGCTGTCTTTCTTCCCCTCCTGAAACAAGAGCATTCACTTTTTTTATTTCAAAACAACGAAGCATACGAACAAATTGGTCACGTTCTTGATCGTTAATAACTAACACAACACCTTGACAAAAATCATCTCTTTCAAATACACGTAACGTATGAATAATAACCGGTATCCCTTCAAGCTCAATAAACTGTTTGTTTATTCCTGCATTCATTCGTTTTCCTTGACCAGCTGCCGGTATAACGACATGGTAATTCATTCTCCTATCTCCTAACAGCTTATAATGCTTTTTCAAGTAGCTTTAGTTTGGCAAAAATCATTCTTCCAGCCGAAGTTTGTAACACGCTCGTTACAAGCACATCGACGCGTTTCCCAATGTACTCTTTTCCGTCCTCTACAACGATCATCGTTCCATCATCTAAATAGGCAACGCCTTGATTTTGTTCTTTTCCGTCTTTAATGACGTGAACATTCAATTCTTCCCCCGGAAGAACGATCGGTTTTACCGCGTTCGCCAAGTCGTTAATATTTAACACGGGAACATTTTGTAGTTCGCATACTTTATTTAAATTAAAGTCATTTGTCACAACAACACCTGATGTCAATTGAGCCAATTTGACGAGCTTGCTGTCAACTTCCTGGATTCCTTCAAAGTCGCCTTCGTATATTTCAACGTTAATGGCTAACTCTTTTTGGATACGGTTTAAAATATCAAGCCCTCTCCGTCCACGATTTCTTTTTAGTGCATCCGAAGAATCAGCAATATGTTGCAATTCTTCTAGGACAAAACGCGGTATAACGATCGTCCCTTCCAAAAAGCCCGTCTGGCAAATATCCGCAATACGCCCGTCAATAATGACACTCGTATCTAAAATTTTTAGCGATTTTCCTTTTTTCTCCTCTTCTTCGCCACCTTTTTTCTTGCCACTTCGGTTTGACAACGAAAATAGGCCCATTAACTCATCGCGCTTTTTAAATCCGACTTGAAATCCTAAATACCCTAACAATAGCGTAAGAAAAATAGGCAATATCGTATTAACAAGCGGAATTTGAATAGAGTTTAATGGAATAACGACTAAAAAGGCTACAATCAAGCCGAAAATCAAACCGAGACTTCCAAATAATAAATCAGTTACAGGTGCTTTGACTAACGTTTCTTCCATCCAATGAATAAGTCCAACCACATGATCGACTAACCAGAACGTGAGAAGGAATACGATGATCGCACCAACTGGGGCCGCTACATATGGGCTATTGACATAAGGAAGATCGTTTAAATGTAATAGCTTCAACAAAGTAGGAAAGAAAATAATTCCTAGCATTCCCCCAGTAATTAAAAAAGATGCCTGCACAATTCGTCTTAACACGTTTTTCACCTCCTCTATTACATTATAAACAGTTTCCAATGTTTGAAACCAATCTGAACATCATTTTTAATCATTTTTTAATGGTTTTGTTAAAATATTGGACCATTTTTCCCTTCTCCTAATGCGTAGTATAGCGCCTCTTCGACATTAGCTATTCCGATGATTTCAACACCTTTTGGAATGTTCCACCCACCGATGTTGCTTTTCGGAATAATGATGCGCTGAAAGCCAAGTTTAGCAGCTTCTTGTACACGCTGTTCAATGCGGGAGACACGACGCACTTCCCCTGTTAATCCAACTTCCCCGATTACAACGTCCGTATGATTTGTCGGTTGATCTCGAAAGCTAGATGCAATGCTTACCGCAATCGCTAAGTCAATCGCAGGTTCATCTAACTTTATGCCACCAGCCACCTTTAAATATGCATCTTGGTTTTGAAGAAGCAGACCAACTCTTTTTTCAAGCACAGCCATTAGTAAAGATACGCGATTATGGTCTATTCCTGTCGCCATTCGACGTGGCGTTCCAAAGCTAGTCGGCGATACTAACGCTTGAATTTCCACTAACACCGGTCTCGTTCCCTCCATGGAAGCGACGACCGTTGACCCAGCTGCACCTTTCGAACGCTCTTCTAAAAAAATTTCTGATGGGTTTTTGACTTCGGTAAGCCCCATTTCTTTCATTTCGAAAATACCGATTTCGTTTGTGGAACCGAATCGATTTTTCACTGCCCGTAAAATGCGATACGTATGATGACGCTCTCCCTCAAAATATAATACAGTATCAACCATATGTTCTAAAATGCGCGGTCCTGCAAGCGCTCCTTCTTTTGTAACATGCCCAACTATAAAAATCGCAATACCTTTTGTTTTAGCTAGTCTCATTAACTCTGCCGTACATTCACGAACTTGTGAAACGCTCCCTGGGGCCGATGTAATTTCTGATCGATATATCGTTTGGATGGAATCAATAACGACAAACGCTGGCTTCATCTCGTCAACCGTTTGGATAATATGTTCTAAGTTTGTTTCAGATAAAACGTATAAATATTTAGCTGTCACATGCAACCGTTCAGCACGCAACTTCGTTTGTTTTACCGATTCTTCCCCGGAAATATATAAAACGGAGTAGCCATCGCTTGCGAGTTGAGCGCAAATTTGTAGCAACAACGTCGATTTCCCAATACCCGGATCCCCCCCAATCAAAACGAGAGAACCACGAACAATGCCGCCTCCTAACACGCGGTTAAATTCTGTAAACTTCGTATCAATTCTCGGCTCCTGCGTTGTTTCCACCGTTGTAATCGATACAGGTTTAGTTGTTCCACCTTCTGTATGCACAAATAATGCTCGGGTGTGTGGTTTTACTATTTCCGTTTCTTCAACCATCGCATTCCACGAATGGCACCCCGGACATTTCCCCATCCATTTCGCCGTTTCATATCCACAATGTTGGCAAACGAACTTTGTTTTCCGCTTAACCATAACTCCATTCCTTTCATGATGAAAAACAAGGTATGCGTGTAAGCATACCTTGTTTTCGTTATTTTACTGTCTCTTTTGTCAACACAACAAACTGTCCGTCCTTTACATCCATGACAACTTTTTGTCCGCTGCCGATTGTTCCTTTTAACAGTTCTTCAGATAAACGGTCTTCAACATGTTTTTGAATCGCGCGACGCAATGGACGTGCACCATATTCTAAATCGTAACCTTCTTCTGCTAATTTTTCAATTGCGGCATCGGTTAACTCTAAATCGATTTGTTGTTCTTGTAGGCGTTTTTTCAATTGCTCAACCATTAATGAAACAATTTCTTTCAAATGTTTCTTCTCAAGCGAATGGAACACAATAATTTCATCAATTCGGTTTAAAAATTCCGGACGAAACGCCTTTTTCAATTCGTCCATCACTTTCCCTTTCATATCTTTGTACTGTTGACTCTCGTCTTGCACATTGAAGCCAACGTATTTATTTCTCTTCAGCGCATCCGCACCAACGTTTGATGTCATAATAATGATCGTATTTCGGAAATCAACTGTCCGTCCTTTCGAATCCGTTAAACGCCCATCTTCTAATACTTGTAGTAAAATGTTAAATACGTCTGGATGAGCCTTTTCAATCTCATCTAATAAGATGACAGAATACGGCTTGCGACGAACTTTTTCCGTTAATTGTCCACCTTCTTCGTAGCCAACATATCCCGGAGGTGAACCGACAAGACGTGATGTCGAATGTTTCTCCATATATTCAGACATGTCAATTCGAATCATTGCATCTTCATCACCAAACATCGCTTCTGCAAGCGCACGGGCTAATTCTGTTTTTCCGACACCCGTCGGACCAAGGAAAATAAACGAACCGATTGGGCGTTTTGGATCTTTTAAGCCTGCACGGGCGCGACGAACTGCTTTTGCAACTGCTTTGACAGCTTCTTCTTGTCCGATCACACGGGAATGTAAAATTTCTTCTAGTTTTAACAACCGTTCTGTTTCTGTTTGAGCTAATTTGGAAACCGGGATTCCCGTCCAGCTAGATACAACAGCTGCGATGTCCTCTACAGTTACTTCGGAGTTTTCTTGACCTTGTTTCTCTTTCCATGCTCGTTTCGTTTCTTCAAGTTGTTCGCGCAATTTTTGTTCTGCATCTCGTAATGATGCTGCTTTTTCAAACTCCTGGCTTTGTACCGCTGCATCTTTTTCTTTACGAATTTCCTCAAGTTTTTGTTCAAGCTCTTTTAAATTTGGTGGTGTCGTAAACGAACGTAAACGTACTTTCGAGCAAGCTTCGTCAATTAAGTCAATTGCTTTATCTGGTAAAAATCGATCTGAAATGTAGCGATCTGAAAGCTTCACAGCTTGCTCAATTGCCTCATCTGAAATCGAAACGCGATGGTGAGCCTCATAACGATCTCGCAACCCTTTTAAAATTTGGATCGATTCTTCAACTGTCGGCTCACCAACATGAATTGGTTGAAAACGTCTTTCTAACGCCGCATCTTTTTCAATATATTTGCGATATTCATCCAATGTTGTTGCGCCAATACATTGCAACTCTCCACGTGCAAGAGACGGTTTTAAAATATTTGATGCATCAATAGCTCCCTCTGCGCCACCAGCTCCGATGAGCGTATGCAATTCGTCAATAAACAAAATGATATTTCCTGCTTGACGAATTTCATCCATCACTTTTTTCAAACGATCTTCAAATTCTCCACGATATTTTGTACCTGCCACGACCGTTCCCATGTCAAGCGTCATGACACGCTTATCACGAAGCGTCTCTGGCACTTCGTTATTGACGATTTGTTGAGCTAGTCCTTCAGCAATAGCCGTTTTTCCTACACCTGGCTCCCCGATTAAAACAGGGTTATTTTTCGTTCTACGGCTTAACACTTCAATGACGCGTTGAATTTCTTTACTTCTTCCAATGACAGGGTCTAAACCGCCTTCACGAGCGATCGCTGTTAAATCGCGGGCTAAACTATCTAATGTTGGGGTATTGGCATGCGTTGTTCCCCCATGATGTCCTGAAGCAGACTCGTTGCTTCCTAATAATTGAAGTACTTGTTGGCGAGCTTTATTTAAGCTTACCCCTAAGTTATTTAAAACGCGAGCCGCTACACCTTCTCCTTCTCGAATAAGACCAAGCAAAATATGCTCTGTACCGACGTAAGAGTGCCCAAGTTTTCTAGCTTCATCCATTGACAATTCAATTACTTTTTTGGCACGAGGCGTGTAATGAATCGTTTGTCCTACTTCGTTTCCACGTCCGATGAGCGATTCAACTTCTTTTTGAATTTTATCTGGCCCTAATCCGAGCGCCATAAGCGCTTTTGCTGCAATTCCTTCCCCTTCTCGAATAAGACCGAGCAAAATGTGCTCTGTTCCGATATTGTTATGTCCTAACCGAACCGCTTCCTCTTGCGCTAATGCTAACACTTTTTGTGCTCGTTCTGTAAAACGTCCGAACATCATTTTCATCAACCTCCTTTAATTCACTTCCATTGGTGTAATCGTTCACGAATGAGCGATGCACGACGAACATCACGTTCTTGCGGGCGTAATGCACCACCAGCATACTTTTGTAAAAAGCCGGGCTGCGTCAAAATCATTAGCTCTGTTAAAATTGTTTTTGGTACGTTCGTAATATATCCGAGATCGATGCCTAATCGTACATCAGATAAACATTGGGCAGCCTCTTTTGAACCAATGATCCGGCTGTTCGTTAGCACACCGTAAGAACGATATACCTTATCTTCTAATTGTATGTTAGAAGTTTTGACTAATGCCTCACGCGCCATTCGTTCTTGTTCAATTAGTTGACGAACAACTCCTGTTAAATCTTCAACAATATCCTCTTCACTTTTTCCAAGTGTAATTTGATTAGAAATTTGAAAAATGTTTCCTAACGCTTCACTACCTTCTCCATACGTGCCGCGAACAACTAGACCGAGCTGGTTGATCGCAGGAATCAATTGATTCATTTGCTGTGTTAACACAAGACCCGGCAAATGCATCATTACAGATGCTCGCAAACCTGTGCCGACATTCGTTGGGCAGCTCGTCAAATAACCGTACTTTTCGTCGAAAGCGTAGTCAATATGTTGTTCAATCCAATCATCCAAAGCATTTGCCATTTTCAATGCTTCTTTCAGCTGAAAACCAGCAAATAGACATTGAATACGAATATGATCTTCCTCGTTGATCATAATACTTGCTTCTTCTTGTTCGGATAATAAACATGCACCAAACGTACAATCTTCAGCTAAATGAGGGCTAATTAAATGTTTTTCAACTAATACACGTTTTTCAATAGATTGTAATTCATTCATTTTTAATAAGAAAAAAGGACCGATATGATCGAAACTTTTTTGTAAAAATAATCGTTCAAACAACTGAACAATTTGCATTGCTTCTTCATTTGTAAATACCGTTGGGAACGGATATTTTTTCATATTTCTCGCTAAACGAATACGGCTACTAAGTACAATATCAGAGTCTGGCCCCTCTTCATTCATCCATGGACTGAGAGCGCGTTGGAAAAACAAATGTTCATTCATATAATTAGGCGCCCCCTTCCGCATGTAATTTTGCTTCAAGTTCTCGAATTTGATCACGCACTTCAGCAGCCTTCTCAAATTGTTCTTTAGCAATAAGCTCCTGCAACATTTGTTTCAACTGCCCGATTTGCTTACGGACATACAACGTACCTCCTACTCGCTTCGGAATTTTTCCCTCATGCGCTACATGTCCTCCATGTAACTTTCGAAAAATAGGTGGTAAATGGCTACGAAACGTTTCATAACAACTCGCACAACCAAAACGACCGACTTTAACGAATTGAGCGTATGTCATTTTACAACGCTCACATTGTAATATATGTTCATTGTGAAAAGAGGGAGCTTTTGGCTCTTTTAGCGATGCATCCATATTTAATAGTCCAGCAATTAAATTATTGATTGAAAAAGCTCCTTGATGCGGGAACATAAACATTTCGCCTTTTTCGTGAGCGCATTGCTCACAAAGATGAAATTCTGTCTTCTCCCCATTAACAATTTTAGTGAAATGAAGCGTTGCTGGTCGTTGATTACACTCTTGACATATCAAAGTATTCACCCTCTCTACATATACTTTAACGATGTCAGCATCGCTTTTAATATGCGCGCACGCAACTCGTCACGATGAGGAAGGTCAAGAGATAAAACCGTGCGATCAATAATGCTTAACATCATATTCGCTTCTCGTTTTGAAATTACCTTTTCATCTAATAAGCGTTGAATAATATGTTCTCCATTTGTTTGACTAATTCTTTCTTGGACAAGTGACAATAAATGATCAATAAGCTGAGAAGTACTTTGAGTTTTCACTTTCATTATGCGAATATAGCCACCACCACCTCGTTTACTCTCAACAATGTATCCTCTTTCTAACGTAAAGCGTGTGTTAATGACATAATTTATTTGCGAAGGAACACACTGAAACTTGTCTGCAATTTCGCTTCGTTTAATCTCAACGATATCTTTTCCGCTCATATTTAATACTTGTTTTAAATATTGCTCAATGACATCAGAGATATTCCTCACATAATCCCTCCTCTGTCAGTTGACTTTGACTATATTTGACTTTAATTTTAATATATACGGATTTCTTCAAAAATGCAAGGATTCCCTTCTTTTTCTCATATATTTTACCCATTGCATTCACGATATAAAACAAAAAGACCAAGACAATTTAGTCTTGGTCTTTTTCTTGCCCGGCAACGTCCTACTCTCGCAGGCGGTGTCCCGCCAACTACCATCGGCGCTGGAGAGCTTAACTTCCGTGTTCGGGATGGGAACGGGTGTGACCTCTCCGCCATCGTCACCGAGCAAACATGCT
>NZ_SDLG01000014.1:0-62184 GCF_013096965.1 Anoxybacillus sp. CHMUD | reverse complement strand
CATTTGCGTGAGTTAAAAGGATTCATCGAACAAGGGCATACGTGGGCGATGCGCATGACCACGTTTCTGTTAGCCGCCAAGCAAGCCGTCGAAGCCCATCACGGTGCACTTTCCGAAGAAGAAGCGAAACGATGGGAACGAGTGTATGATCGTATCCTAGCGAAAGCACAGCACCGATTGGAAACGATGACACCTCTTCCGAAAAAAGCACTCGCTTTTATTCGACGGCTTCAAAAACGAAAGGAAGAAGCGCTGCGTTTCTTACGTGAAGTACATGTTCCCTTTGATAACAACCAAGCCGAACGCGATCTTCGCATGGTCAAAATCAAAGAGAACATCTCGGGTACGTTTCGCGAAGAAACATTCGCGCAGTCGTTTTGCATCGCAAGAAGCATCGTTTCCACACTTACGAAACACGAAAAAAACGTGTGGGACTCGTTGTGTCTTCTGTTGACGGGTGACACGCTTGATCGCGTTCTTTCTACCACTTAGGGCATTTTCTATTACGGGGATGCCCTATTTGTATTGCGCATCTTTACATACTACTATCGGAGTGAATAGTTACAGTTTCAGCTTATAAAATTTATTTTCTAAGTAAACCAAATCCTCAATCGCATGTCCATTAAGTTTCGGAGCAGGAATCGACGAAATCCATGAAGATATTAATCCAACTCTTTCGATCCATGCCTCAAGTGCGGTTGAACCTCGTGTTTGTTCGAATCTGTTTAAAATGACCGGATAAGAAATGGAATACCAATAAGTTTTGTCTTTGCTATTACAAACACCGCTTTCTTTCTTCATTCGGTAGCTGTCTATAACATGAATGACATTACTAGAATCAAGATAATATCTCAACGATTGCAATGACTGACTATATAAATCCATCATTTTATCCTCCCACCCCTACTGAATCTTCCGCTAAAAATACTGCACTTTAGATGTGTATTTATATATGTTATTTCAGACAAGCTACCTTTGACTTTTATATCCTTCGTATTTTGGTTTAAATTTTAGATGCAAAAATGCCTCAATTAGATTTAGTACAAAGATTCCTAACGATGCATCTATAATAAAGTCAATTCTTCTTATATTCTGTTTAATCCAATCCCCAACAATATCCTCAGTTAGATTAAAACATTTAAAGTCTGGATCATTCAAAATGGATTTCGCTAAATTGCTTTGGGAACTTGTTGGAACATAATGCTGGCTTCTAAACCTTGCATTACTATTCGGGCCAACCTTTCCAATTTTTAAAAATTCATCCTGATAAACAAAGGAGTAAATCCCCATTTTACCACGTGGCAAACCAGCTGGCTTATGTGGAACTCCTCTGTCCAATATTTGTATTTGATCCTCGGAAATGACGGTTCCTGTTAATCTAACCACTGATAGTAACTGTGCTTTTAATTCTTTCATTTGATAACTCTCCCAAAACTTTTCACTGTTTTGCTGCACCATTTCAACAACTACCATAAATCCGATCATGAACCCCGTCCTTTTGTAAGAACTGGATCATGCCTCGCTCTGCTAAATAATCAAGGAACTTGCAAACATCTCCATATATTTTACTGTAGATGAGCAAATTTACTAACATAAATTTACAACCAAACAAAAAAGAAGACATGAACCCGATTCCTTGGTTAGAATAGATGTGCCACAACTATCCACAAGGAGGTTCATGTCTCATGAATAGATTAGCACATCATCAAGGAATTCACAAGTTTTTCACGATGTTGGGGTTGGCACTTTATTTCTCAAAACCTGTCATGAAGCATCTCGTTCATATCGTGGATGCGATGATCACCAAGGGGTTTTCGGGAACACTGACCGATCTACATCACGGGAGTTTTCATCCGAACCATCGCACGACACTCAGCCATTTTTTCACGAAAAGCCCATGGGAAGAAGAGACGTTGCTTCGCAAACTCCAACAGTGGGTGCTTCATCGTGTCGAACGCAGCTCGAAACGAGAGAATCAACCCATTTTTGTTTCGATCGATGATACGATTTGCCAAAAAACCAAGCCTTCGTCACAGGCAACGCACGCCATTCGAGGGTGTGATTGGCACTGTTCTCACACAGAGAAAAAGTCGATCTGGGGACATTCTCTCGTTTGGCTCATGGTTCATACGATGACCCAGGCTTTTCCCTTTGCGTTCCGCCTCTACGACAAGGCGGCTGGGAAAAGCAAGGGGGAACTCGCGATCGAGATGCTTTCTTCTTTGGATGTACACCGTCCTGTTTATGTGCTGATGGACTCTTGGTATCCATCGCAAACGCTCGTGGGAGCCTGCTTGAAAAAAGAGTTCCACGTCATCGCGATGCTGAAGACGAATCGGATTCTCTATCCAAAAGGGACGGCCATTCAAGCAAAGGAATTTGCCAAATCTATGGAGCCACGGGATACCCGCCTCGTCACGGTGGGAAAAGAGCGTTATCGGGTGTATCGCTACGAAGGTGCTCTGAACGGTCTCAAGGATGCCGTGGTGCTGCTCGCTTGGAAAGCCGATCAGCCGATGACATCGGAACATCTTCACTGCGTCTTGAGCACCGACCGGGATCTAAGCGATGAAGAGATCTTGCGCTACTATGCTGCACGTTGGTCGATCGAATGTTTTTTCCGTCAAGCGAAAGACCAGCTGAAACTCGATGGATACCGCGTTCGCGGGCGTCGGGCGGTGAAACGGTATTGGATCTTGGTGCAACTTGCGTATGTGTACAGCATGTTCGAGTCGAACAGTGATGTTTCGGATGGGCTCGATCTCCTGCGCAAGAGAAAAGGACATAGCCTCGTGGAGTTCATTTATCGTGCAGCAAAACAAAATATTCCCATTGATACCGTGAAAAAACAGCTCCACGTGGCATAAGGGGTACCCTGTTTGTCTCTTTTTAAATGGTAATTATTGTAACGAAAATTGCTCAACTACAGTGAATTATTAACCACTTAGTGCCCGCAGCATAAATTGGTTCACATCTTTCTCTAGTCCAATCAATATTCGTAACGATTGCTTCAAGAGTGTTTGCAGGTAAAGTGGGTTTTTGCTTGTTCTTCTGGACATGAAAAATATCCCAATTTCTATTCCTTTCGTTTCAAGAACAAAATATAGCTTTTCCGTCTCATCAATGACAAACGCCCAGTTGGAGGGTAAAAGTCAATCGGTGTATCAATTTTAAACCAACTTGGCAATTTGACATATACCTTGAGTTGAGCTTCAACAGAATATAAATTCGCTATTACAAATAATACTCATAAAGAGCCAACTTCTGTTTTACGTACTCATCATCTGGCCTTAGTTTTAAGGCATATTTGAAATAGCCTCTTGCTCGTTCGTAATCCCTTTTTTGGTCGTACGCTTGACCAAGTTTTTTCACAACAGCCCAAATTCCTAGAGTCTCTTGATTGATTTGTTCCAGAATTTGAATGCTTTTTTCTTCCTTTCCACACACTCCATAACATAACGCTAATTTA
The DNA here is from genome assembly GCF_013096965.1 of Anoxybacillus sp. CHMUD. Lineage (NCBI taxonomy): Bacteria > Bacillati > Bacillota > Bacilli > Caryophanales > Anoxybacillaceae > Anoxybacillus > Anoxybacillus sp. CHMUD. The sequence continues at coordinate 58,715 of NZ_SDLG01000014.1, read as the reverse complement.
TAACGATAATCTAAATTTCCTGGTTCTTTCTGATACAATTCTTCATATAAATACAGCGCTTCCTCATACTTTTTCATTGATAAGAAAATTCTTGCATTTAGATTTTTTACGGCTGTAGCAAAACTTTCTTGGCGTGTGTCCTCAATTGCTACTCCTTCAATATTTTCAATTTGCCGTAACGCCTCAAATAATCGGTCTGTTTTATAATATACATATGCCAGTTGTAATAAGATTTCTGGCATTGTATTTCCATTTGTAATTTCCGTCGTTAAAATTTTTTCGGCTAATGTAAATTTTTTTAGTTTACAATTCAACATTGCTAATTCTAACGGATCTCGTTTGCTTGATAATGTTGCACGAGGAATAAACTTTTCAACTTGCTGCTCTTTTAAATGTTCGTCTACCGCTTTTTTAAATTCAGTGCGGAAATCGGTAACCGACTGATATCGTATTTCCGGATTTCTCTCTAACGCCTTCATGATTACCTTTTCCATCGAAGGTGTAATACTATCGTTTAATTCTCTTGGTTTTGGAAAAGGGACATTATGAATCACGTTAAAATATGTGTCATGCGGAGTTTTTCCTGTTAACAATTGATATAACAAAACCCCTAAAGAATAAATGTCAGAATTTAAATATCGCGTCTGCGAATGGAGAACTTCAGGAGCGATATAAGCAAATGTTCCTGCACCATCAATTGTTTTTACAAAAATATCTTCAATCAATCGACTCGTTCCAAAGTCCGTTAATTTTACCGTAGTTTCATTTATTAAAATATTGTCAGGTTTGATATCTCCATGCGCTATGCGTAGAGAGTGCATAAATTCAACACCATTTAGTACTTGATCAAAAATATCAAACATTTTTTGAAATGTGCGTGGATGGCTAATTCCCTCTTCACTTAACTCTTGTGAGAGCGACTTCCCATCAAACAGTTCCATCTCAATGACAAAATAACCGTCTACTCTGCCCATCCAATAAATATTGATAATATTTTCATGGGAAACGCCAATAAAACGCTCTCCTTCCACTAATGCTGCGTCGCCACGTTCTTGGTTTTTCGGGATTTTTAACGCTACGATTTCTTCATCTTCACAGCGAAGGGCTTTCCATACATATCCGTATGACCCTTCGCCTATCATTTCTTGCAAAATATATTTATCCCCGATATTCATATCCTTTTTTGGTTGAATAGAATAACGCTTACGGACCATGATTGTTACCTCACTTGAATCCATTCATTTATGGTGAGATTTTCCTTCGTTCCACTTGCTACTGCTTGAAAAACGAGGTAATCGGTAACAAACGAATTAATCCCTGGAATAAAGCGGCCGTTCGGTAACGTGAACCCTTCATCAAAAATGCTAATGTATTTATCGATATTTTTCGGAATAGCCCCGCTGTAAGACCAGTAGACAAAAAGAATCAATGGTAAATCGCTACCAAGTTGATGATATGCTAATAATAAATTTTCAATCTTCTCTCTTAGTTTATCATGCTTACCCTTTGAATTTTCAAATCGTTCAAACTCTGAAACGAGAATTGGCTTTACGTCTTGTTGGCGATACCATACAGAATCCGGTCGAACTTCTCGAGTAATGCTATGACCATATTGTTGGTTAATTGGATAAACAGGGCATTCAGATAAAGCTGTTACTCCTTGAATATGTCTACCGATTTCCGTAATATAATTCAGTCCTGCTGAATGAACGGTTTCCGAATAATCACGAATCCCATGAACGGAGAGCATAGGAAAAAGTGAATCGCGAATTTTTCCATTCTTAAACTCTTCAATAATCATTTCCTTTAATTGCTCTTTATCCACCGAATACGCCCCATTCTTTGACAACTTCCGGCGATTGACCACCATGAACTAACGCTTTTGTTCCAACTTTCACTAATAGTGGAGCTGGAATCGAACGCCCCGTAATTAATGCTTCCCCTGTAGATAATGATGGAAGTTCGTCAATATCTGCTTTCGTTAACATATCGGATGTTTTCGTAATGAAACGCTGATCATCCGGATTTTTTAGACGCATAGTAATAATCGTGTTGCATTGCGATGTAACATCCGCATCCAATTTAGAAGGACGTTGTGAAACAATGGCAAAACCTACCCCGAATTTACGACCTTCTGCGGCAATTTTTTTAATAATTTTTTTCGAAATCGTTGGTGTGCCTGCTGGAGCGTAGTTATGACCTTCTTCATATACAAGGAAGCAAGGACGAATCGGACGTTGTTTATCTGCCGCTGCACGCATAATTTCACTGGATACAAGCGCCGTGACAATTTGCTTTGCATCGTCTGACAATCCTTGCAAATCAATAATGATTAATCGACCATATTTTTCGTTCATTTCACCAATTAATTTATAAATATCCGTCGGTTCACCAATCGCTTTTGTGTAAAAGCTTCGCGCTTCGTTAATGACGCGATTCAGCTTCATCGAAGCGACCGCTGCACTTCTGCCGCTTAAAGCTCTTGCTTCTGCTTCCGTTATTTCATCCCACCCCCGCAATTCTTCTAAATCACCCGAAAGCAACTCACGTAAATCTTTAATATCGCGAGGCGGATGTGGATATTTATATTTCCAATAACGAATCGCTACATCGAGTACCCGTTGCTGCGGTTCGGTTAAGCCAGGCAAAATCTCTTCGAAATCGTCCATTTCAAAACGGTCAAATTGCAACGCGAGGTGCTTATTTTTTCCAGCGTATTTGTAATCAAACTCTTCCATTTGCGGCGTATATACATGAATACCGCCTCCTGCCGCTTGTAAAGCGCGAAAACGTTCTTGAATAAATAAAATGCTTTCCCGATCTTTTTCATCTTCAATATGATCAAGGTTCGTATTGAAATGAATATCCCCTTTTTCAAATGCCTTTCCATACTCACCGTGCGTATCAAATACAACAACGGTTCCATTCATCTGCGCCACTAGTCGTTCGATGATACGACCGACCGTATAAGACTTTCCTGAACCAGTCATCGCTAAAACCGCTAAATGTTCTGTCACTAATTTATTGACATCCAAGTAAACAGGAACAATATTTTCCCCACGTTCATAACCGATTAAGTTGCCAATCGCAATGCTTTTATTTTCATCAAATTGATAAAACTTAGAAAGAAATTCATAATCAACACCATATACTTTACCTCCCGGATCTAACGGGCGACGCGGAATGCGAATTTGTCCTGTGGCTGCTTCCTTGTAACCGACAAGGTCAATAGAAGCAAATAATGTCTCTCCAGTCATTTGTGTTCCGGGTAATAATTCGATCGAATTCAATCCTTCTCCAAGATCGCTGTTATATAAAATATTACTGCGGGAAATAGAGGTAATCCGCCCAAGAACATATGTCGGCTGTTCATCCGGACGTTCTTGATGTAAAATTTTCACAAACTCGCCACGGCGTGCGGAAAAGCTATCTTGAAGCACCATTTTTAAATCATTCGGATTTCCGGTATTCCCAATCAGTTTACCGATATATTTTTCTTGACTCATTATTCATCCTCCCCGAAAAAGTCTACTTCCTCGGTCCAAACATTTTCTACTTCTTCCTTTTTGATCATTTCGCGTGCCTGTGTTTTAAAATAATGAATAATAGCACCACTTCGAATTGGTTTTAGTGCGTATTCGGCATACCAAAGCGGCAACGGGAGTGCCTTTGGTTGATCGAGCGTATAAAGCGAAACGAGATAGGATGTAAGCTCATCTAAACTTTGAGAATTCCATTCTTGAGCGTTTCCCATTATCTCTACTAATAAAGGTTGTGTATGCATCCCTGCCCGGAAATGAAAATTGATAATCCCTAGATTTCTCATTTCTTTAGGTTCCAACTGATTGGTTTGGACTAATAAATCGTATTGATAGGCAGCCGTGCGCGTTCTTCGAGTTAAAACACCGTGCAACAGTTTTTTTACGCCAACCTTTTTAATTTTGTATAACGATTCATTGTTTTGCTCGATATCGTTAAAACTCACTTCATCTACAATATACATCTCTTTATTTTTATTTTCAGAAAAGAGACCGTAGAAGATAGAACCGAAACGTTTAGTACTCACTGAAACAAGCCGAATACCGTTTCGATTAAAAGGAAAAATAAAATGTTGATATGTCTCCCAAAAATTTTTGATTCTTTCTACACAGTTTTGATAGTCAATATATAATTGGCCATGTGTATCCATTGGCGCGTCAGCCCGTTCTAGCATTAACGGAGTGTCGACAATCACCAGTTCCGGCTTATGGGCTTCTAACAACATCTCTTCTAACAAATCGTAAACTTGCATGATATGAATAAATTTTAATTTATGGTTAATATCAATATCATCCGCTTCATCAATGTCAACGAGGCTGTCTTGAAATGTTTCGTACACAGAGCCTTCCTCTATGTATAAATCTTGACGAACAGCACCAGCGCTATATAAAATACCGCCAAATGCCGGTATTGTTTTGCTTGCTGTTGCAATCCCCGATACCCGAATCGTTAGTGGCGATTTTTTTTCAACGGGACGAATGACACCACTGTTGCGAAGTTTCGGAGCAATATGATCAATAAAACGCATTTTCGCGCTTAATTTCGTAACCGTACTTGGCAACCCTAACTGGATTTTCGCTACTAAACTATTGGCAATCGCGGTATCCCGTTTCGTTTTACCATTCTCCATCGTCGTTCCTCCGCTTTATGATTTCTCTTACAAATGCACGATAACCATTTTCCATAATATACTGTTGCCCTTTCTCAGTGATGGTTCCGTCTGAATGAATATAATGTAAATTTTCGAGCTCAGCAAAAGCACTTTTCACATCATTTTCGCGTACTTCTAAATAGAAAAACTTTTGAATTAATGGAACGAGCTGTTTTCGTTCTATGACGTCGGCTGCTGAGAGAAGAAGTAAATAGTGATGAACAGGCTTAAAAGCAATTTGTTTTTCTTCGCTCATTTCATCTTTTGTATCTCTTTCATTGATGTGCATTAACGATTGAAATAGACGTTGACATATTTCACGTTGCTCAAGCAACCGGTAATCAAGAAGCGGAAATGTCGTGATTGTAATGCAGCCGCTGCTTGTGTCGTAATAAAAGTCAACGGCAACCGTTTGTTTTGTCGGTAATTGGATTTCTGGAGTTAAGTTAGTCACGATTTCTTCACGAACCGGAACTCCTTCATACATGCATTCATTCATTTCTTTAATGGAAAACGAGTGATTCAGTTGCAATAATGATGAAATATCCAAATTAAGATATGGTGGGAAAACCATTAGTTGGTTTCCCCACTCTTTTGTCCATTGAATAAGGCACGAACGATCGCTTTCTGACATTTTTAAAAGAATGATAGCTGGAATCACACAAATACCTGACCGTAACTCTCCGACATCTTTCTCTTCCACATCAAACCATTCGCGCAATATTTTATACTCTGTCCGTCCTGCGAATGGTTTTAAAATTTGCAAACTCGACATTATTAGAGAACCTCCACTTTTGTCCGAATCAATCCGATTTGCTCAAGCTCTTCTTTTTCTTTTTGGTAATTAGTCCAGTCTAACTCTCCTTTGCGGTCAACCACTTCTTTATAAAACTCAAATTGCACAAATTTGGCATGTTCCGCAAAAAACTGATGGGCATATGTTTCTAATTGTTTCATTTCCATCTGTACTTTATCTATTGTTTCTTTATAAGTTGCTTCTTGAATCGGTGCACTTAAGTCTGCTTGATATAGCGGTTGATGCTGCAGACGGAACAGGCGGTTCACCGCATCAATTAATAACTCATCGAAATATTGATTTCGCTTTTTCTTTGTCGTATTTTCCACTTTTGTTACTTGGGCAATTAAATCCGTCATATCGTTTTTTCGTTCTTGCAACAACTTTTCCGTTTCATCAATAAGTGTCATCGCATTTTCTTTCTTTGCGGTACAAATATCGTCAACCGCTTCTTCGAAACCAGATTCTAAAAATACGGTTAACTTGTCAAATAGTGTAGAAAGCTCAATAATCCCTACCTCACGTTTCACATCAGCATCACTATTTTCTTCATAATAAGCAATCCATTTCTCGACTTTCGGTTTCGATTCTACAAAAAGGTCTACCATTTGCACAAATTTATCTTTCAAATCGTAATAACGGCCGACGATACCGCTTCTTTCTTTCCACTCAACCTTTGTATGATCGACTTTCTTTAAGCCGATTTGGGAAATAATGATGTTCAAACGGTCGATCGCTTCTTTATAATTCCCTAACGATAAATGATGCGCAAGTGTTTCTTTATTGGATACCATTGTTCGCAGCTGTGAAGATTTCACGTGGTTCATCGCATTTTCAATTTCGTTTTTATATAATTCAAGTACATACGTAAACGGTGAAATTGGTATATAGTAACCTTTATACTCGTTTGTGCTTTTCATTTCCTCTACTTTTTCTTGTATTTTTGCGAGAATATCCTTTTGAATCGTTGATACATACTCATGGAACTGTTGCACAAGCTTCAGCTTTTGCCAAATTGGCATATCGTTCCGATCAAAGGTGAGGTTCGCAAAGTTACGCTCGTTTGGTTGAAGCGTATTCCATTTTTCTTCATCAAAGATGAAATTACATTCATCATGAAATTGTTGCAAATAACTTAATTGCTCTTTCCAAATAGCGAGATGGTTGTTTGTATGAACTTGCAATAGTTTTAAATCGATGTTACGTAAAGCTTCGTCAATTTTCTCTAAGTCTCCGTGGCGCTTATATCGCTTCAATAGCTCGATGCGGGCTTGGTCAAACGTTTCTTTAAACTCGTCGACGAGTTTATCATATTCTTTCTCATACCACTGTTTAATTTTATCCCGCTTTGCTTCTAACGTATGTGACGTGACATTTTCAACATGAGCATTGTTGTCGATTCGTACGACTTTTAACGCTTGCAAGAACGTCATCCATTGTTCAACGATTTTTGGCGGTTTAATGGCATCCACAGAGCTAAAGAAAAACGCATCTTCAATCTCTTTATATGTTACACGACGATGGCCAATAAACGACATTAAAGAGGCAAACGTACTTGGAATTTGCACTTCATATTGATCATTTTCGTGATTTTGAATAAATAAGCCCGTACCTCGATAACCGTCCTTATCTAATTTAGCCGGAACTTTCGTCGCTTTTAAAGCATGTTGAAAGCGAGTAAAATCTTCGCTGTCTATAAATTTTACGCCTTGCTTTGCCCCTAGTTCGGCAATTGTTGCATCGTGAATAATCATTTTCGCATATCCTTCCGCTAATACCGGAAGATAGTCTTCTTCTGATTTTGTAAAAACAATTGGGCGCAATATATATCCTTCTTTATCGATTCGTTCAAACCAAGCTCGTGCGATTCTTGTAATTTCATCTGTAATCGCACGAATTTTTGCGCGGAATGGCTGCGTTAATTGATGGGCTGACTTGCGGATATCCATCATCTCACGCTCAACCGATAACGCTTCTAATACTTTCTTCTGCGAATTCGTCACTTGGAAAAAGAGTAAGCAACGGCCGAGCCGCTCATACTTTCGTTTTATATCATCGATTTCTGTTTCCGCATCAGCGGTCAGTGCTAAAATGATAATCGGGTGATTTCCGCTATCTAGTAATTTACTGTCAACAAGATCGTGCAAGGAAGCTAGTTTGCTAGCCCAAATAATGTCGACACTTTTTTTCGGATGAACTCCTAAATATAGATGATTCGTTACTTTTATACGGAGCCCACATTTATTTCCTTTTACTTGAATTGTTTGCACGTCTGGATAGTCTTGCTCAATGGCTCTTGCAAAACCAAGAAGAAGACGTTGAATTTCTCCATCTTTATCATATTGTTTCGCCAATTCGTTTAAATGTTGTTGAAGCTGTTGATCTTTTTCTTCATTTAATAAATAGTTCGCAATACCTGTTTTGACGGCATAGCGACGATTTAACCGCTCAAGGAACGCAAAGTTTGGACCAATATATGTTTCGAATTGCTCTGTTTTCATTCGTTGCTCAAGATACGTATATAAAAGCTCCGCTGCTTCAACGACTTCGTCTTTCGGATAAAGCATGCGCACTTGCGCTAAAAACGTTTCCCGTTCTTTTCCGACAATAAAAGAACCTTTAGGTGCATTAATTGAGAACGTTTCAAGACTGCGCAAGAGGACTTCTAAACTAAATGATTCACCCGTCGTTTCATTCACGAATAAATGATCAGATTCAGCTTTATATTTGTTTTGCACAAGATAAAAACCTAAATCATTTTTCGCAAGCGGCAAAGCGACAAACTCTTTAAATAATGGTATGCCTTCAATATGTTTCGCTGATAATAAAATTTGTTGTTCTTCCTCACTATAATAATCTTTCGGATATGGCAGCTGCCGTAATAATGCTTTTTTCACAAACGGAATATGCACTGGCTTTGTATCAATGTAATCTAGCTGGGAATGGTCGATTAAACTTTCTTTAAAACGCGGCACTGAATAAGCTAAGTCTTGTAAAATTTCACCTGTTTCCTTGTCTGGATGCTGCTCAAGATATTGATCACAATGAGCCATAATTACATTTAGCCAACCAAAGTTTCCCGCGGCAATCGTGTAAGCTGCTTCAACAAGCCCAGCAGGATATTCACGCAATTTCCCACTTTGTTGTAACGATGCGATATAATCGCTAATATCTGCATAGGGGTTTTGATTGATTTCTAATTTATCTAAACGACGAGCAAGCGCCTCGAGCGCTTTAATTTGATCGCCGATGGCCGGAGAACAAAGCAGCAAGAAAGAGACATTTGGATGGCGAGTGCGGCTATCTTCATGTTTAATCGCTGATGTGATCACTTTAACCGCATCACCGTCTAGTTTCTTTTTCCGCTCTTCACTTTGTTCTTGAATCCCATCCATAAATAATTCGTATTCGGATTCCACTTCATCGACAATCACCATTAAATGTTCGATGCCAAACGATTTTAAGTAAGCTAAACCATTTTGCACAAGTTGATCAAGCTGATCAAGCTGCTGCAGTAAATCATCGGTTTCATGTTGTCCTAACTCAATTGCCTCTGCCAATTTTGCCGGTGAAAAACCAAGCGGAAGAAAATGATCTTGAATATGTTTCACAATCGAACCTTGAATCGTGCGGGCAGGTTGTTGTTCCGCTAATTTTGCTAACGCTACATACGCTCCATAACCGACCCAGTTTTCCCCATAAAGAAGATCCTCATGCATTTGCTCATAGCGGATATAAATAGGTAAAATGCCGTCAGCGAAATCCGGCTTTAATAACCGGACTTTTTGCAGTTGACCTGATTGGTCACGAATCGTCCATCCTTTATCAATTCCAAGCGCTTCGCTCACTAATTCATAAGCAATACGCGATTTACCAATTCCCCATTTAGCAATCAATGTAAAAACTCGCGCCATTGGTGCTGACTTTAAATCTTGTAAATACTCTTTAAACGCATCATAAAATTCACGCTGACCGACCATTGGCTGTTGAACCGGAAATGTGGAGACCCCATCTTTTAACCAGACAGATTTGCTCATCTTTTCAACCCCTTTATCGTTGAAATTCAAGTTTTAATAATTGGTATTCTCGTTTACCTAAATAACCCCTTCCATGTCTCGGCTGGCCTGATTCATAATCAGCAATATAAAACAAACCTTCACGAATACCTTTTGTCATATAATAATCGACAAAGCGCGCAAGCCCTTGCTCCCATGTTGGATAAAAACGCTCCATCAGCTTACGAAGTAACGGTTCAATCGCAACAAAACCGCGATCATCCTGCTCTTCGTTCACTTTTTTCTTTAACCATTCGATTTCTGATATACTCTGAACGTTCGTAAATGAAAATAAAGAATGTGAATCAATATGTTCTAACACCTTTTCTTTATTTAAAATGATGATTCCGACATCAGCTTCGATAAACCAGTCTAAATAGGCAAATAATTGCATCGGTGCCCGCATAAACGAAGAAATATTTGTTTTCGCCGGCTCTTTACCGCTTGAGCCAACAAACATCCAATCTTCATCTAATTCAATTTCTTCTTGAGCAAGAATGTTACGCCAATCTTTCCCTAATGCTTCATTTTTAAAAGTATGAAGAAGAAAGTTCATATCATTAAGATCTGGATTGCTTGAAAACGGATGATACAGATCATCGGCAAATCGTAATGTCCACTTGCTTAGCTGTTCGAGTGATTGACCGTTTGTTTCAAAAAAACCATCATTCAACAATAAATGCATGATGACTCGCGTTCTTGGCGAGTATCGCAATAGTTGTTTTGCAAGTAACAATTCCCATCCGTGTTGTTGTTCGTACGCAGCTACAAGTTCATTTGCTTCCTCTGTACGAATCAAATATCCATCGGCTGCTCTTGTTAGGAAATGGACACCTTTAATTTCAAAACTCCGCGAATGTTTCGAGTACTCATAACCATGTAGTCCAAATAATTCTTTGGAACGGTCTAGCTTTTTATCTTTTTCTTCCACATCTTTTCCTAAATATAATTTTGCGATTTCCTTGATTGAGCGTGCCTCGGTTTTTTCGGGAATGCGCGATAACAACTCACACCATCTCTCAAAATTCCCTGGCTCAATCCAAAATCGCTCAATCGATAGTTTGATTTGCTTCATCCTCTGTCCCTCAATTCATCAATCCACTGTTCGATTCGTTGGCGGAGCTGTTTACTGCCTGCCATCAGCGAAATAAACAAACTTGTATTGTATAACTCATCTTCAATATGGCTCGGAATGCGATATTCTTCATCGACAATCGTTAAAAAACCGCGATCATGCAAATGATGGAATATTGTTTCTAAACCTGCGATTTCGCTTGGGAATAGTTGATAGTTGCTCACTTTACAAAACTCTAAAACGAAATCATTGATCGTTCCGTACCGATATTCTTGTTTTTTTGACGACATTAAAATAACGTCAACTTCGTCGTTTACCGCATGAAACCGAATGGTCGTCATCCCTTGCGCCTCCGTCTGTTCGCGGACAACGCAGCAAAGGAAAATAAATAAGTTCCAAGGATGTGCGAAAATATGCTTGAATAACGGATTCTTTAATGAAATATTTGGCTCATGCGGGGCTAATACAGCAAGCGGTGCATCTTTTAACGGCGATAACTGCAAGTTAGTAGCTATTTTTCGCCTTTTCACCCATTGCTCATCAATTTTTTTGCCGAGCAGTTCGTCTTGTTCAACCGCTTCTTGTTGATACTGTTGGATATGGGTTAAATAGTAAATAATGCGCTGATAATACGGTGCCCCGTTAAAAATCAAATGATTGCGCTCACGGAAAAGAGGCTCAACTTCCTTTACATGTTGCTCTAAAGATTCCGTTTCGTACCGCTCACCATGTTTCAACTCATCTAATATTTTTACGATTTCTCCTGCAAACTTTGGCATTTTGTGAACGAAATCAACAATTCCATCAATATCCTCTGCCTCACGCATTTTTAATACCGTTAACAAAGATGTTTTCAACAAGTATTGTTGATACGACTCATCAAAGCAAAGCAATGTATGAAGAAAATCAGTTTGATTCGGAAACCGCTTCACAAACGCAATCCAATTGTTCGTGATCACTGCCTTCTTCCCACGTACATATAAGAGACCTTTCGCAATAAACGGCTCAAGTTCAGTGACATAAGCCGTTTCACCATAGTGATACAGCCTCTCTAAATGACTATGTAACCTTTTCAACTCCAACGCATTCACCTCCTAGAAAAGAAGGAGTGTCCTTACACTCCTTCAGAAATTTTCGATTCATCGAACTTGCCCTCGATAAGGTCTTCGACGTCTTGTTTGGCTTCACCAATCAATTTTTTAGACATATATAAATTATGACATGCCTTATAAAGTTTTGTAGATATTTCTTCCAATGTTTTATTATCTGGCAATACAATAAGTATATTTTCTATGTCCCGGAGACTTATATGAGCAACTGTTGTTATGACAGACTCACGATTGAGTTGTACCTGTCCTAAATAATGATTAATATAAAAAGCTAAATAATGGGCCATAAATTTATCGTAAGTTTTTATTATTCCAATTCTCTGATTGATAAATACTTTAGGCATCTCTTCAATAAATGCACCGGCTATAAAATTACCGTCCATACCTACTACAACAGTTTCGCTATCAGATAAATACATACTTTTGTCCATAAATTTGTTTTTATCTAAGTAAGTATCCACATCGGTATTAATTAGATCTGGATTAATATCTCGAATTCTTATTAAAGGGATTCCATTATCTGAACTAAAATCGTCACTTGAAAAAGGATATCCGCCATAAATAGTTTTAACTAAATCTCTTAACCTAGTTACTTGTAAACTTTCACCATCCAAAAATTTTCTAACAAATAAATAATCTTGATTATAGTAATTAATATCAAGACGTTCACTCATAATTTGTTCGGGTACTATCCAACTTTTACTTTCAATATTTTTCTGCTCGAATTTTAATATTTCATCAAACATAACTGATACTTCTTCCTTCAACCGCTTCGCTTCTTCCCGTAACTCTTCCGCTTTTCGCACTTTGTTGCCGATGTAGGTTTGGATTTCTTTGGAAGGGTAAGGAACAATTATTTCAATACTATCTTCTAACCGAAGTTGTCTTTGATTTACACCTGTGGTAAATCTATCAAATTGTTTTTTTCCATATTTAGTATTTATAAAAGTACAAAGAAAGTAAACATCTATCCCTTCTAAATCTAATTGTGCAACTCTTCTATAAGTAACAGATAGGGGCACGTTTTTACCTGAAATAAATGCGTGACCTACATCACCTACTAAACCATATACCAATGTTTCTGGTTTGAGAATAAACTCTTTGATACTTGGTTGGTCTAAGTACACTTTATCAAGGTAAATAACATTATTTGAAATATCGTATTCAAAATCTGTAAAATTAACAAATCTTATAATAGGAACTCCTCTTTCTTTAGTACTATACATTGACGAGTGTATCGGAGGTTCAGACCTTTTATTTACTACAAAATCTTTTAATTTACGATGAGGAAGCTTCCTTAGTTTACTAACTATATTTACAGTTTCGTAATCATAAAACTCACAATCGAACCTATCAGTTAGCAAATCATTTGTAACCCAACCAGCTTTCATACACATTTCACCTTCTTAACTATTAAAGCTAATCTCTTAAAAATTCTATTTAACAATTCAGTTTACTCTTATAGAAGTAATCACATCCCCTTTTTATACACCTCAACATTTTGTAGCAAATCGTTTCTATCGTTTACAAGTTGTACTTCAACCTTAAAACAAAAATCCTTAACGACCGTCATAAAGATTATTTCTTCCTTCTCCTCGGCGTTCTTGTTGGTTTAGTCGGTTCATATGCTTTTAACCCTTCATCACCAGTCAGAATTTCAACTTCCCATCCGTTGATTTTGGCGTAGTATTCCGCAACCGATTTGATCGTGGCGTCGCCAATCGATAAACGTTGGTTCGCCTGATCTGGCCATTCCTTGATGAGTTTATGCAATTCAGCGGCTGTCCACAATTTGGCCTGCTCAGAAAATTGCGCCCAAGGAAACTTTTTATCTAACGCTTTTTGAATAATGCGAACGAGCTTTTGCGCGCATTCATAACGATCTTTTGCCGCTTGGGCGATATGGTTGCCTGTTTCAATGATCGTTGCCAGCGGAAGAACGAACGTTGCTCCCTGACGTTCCTCTTCCGTCAGCAAATCGTTTACACGTTTATAGTCCCATACGTTTCCTTGCGCTCCGCACGTTTCTTTGCCAGGGACTTGCAGCCAGCAACATAAAATCGATGTATCAATGACGAGAATTTTTCGCTTCATCGCTTCACACTTCCTTGCTGTGTAAGCGTTTCTTCAATTTCCCCTTCTGCTACTAGCTTTCCGATCGAGCCGACGGCAAGCAACTTCGGCAGTGCTTGAATATCTTCTAATAACGTCAGTTCACTTGCTCCATTTTCTGCTGAGCGATGGGCGACGATAATAAATGGAATCATTTCCGGTCCTAGCTCATCAAGCAACGCCGGATTATGGGTTGTCATTAAAATATCAATTTGCCGCTCGCTACCAATTTCATTCAACATATCAAGCAAAATTTCAGCGCGAGACGGATGAAGACCGTTATCAATTTCTTCAATTACGATCAGGCTGCCTTTTGGGCGCGTTAACAAAGCAGTTAAAATCCCAATAAAGCGAAGCGTGCCATCTGACATGCCGCGTGCATCGACGATTAATTTTTCGCTGCTCCCCGGCCATTGTTCTTCACAATACAGCATCGCGTCTTTCTGAAAGCGACCGACGGGCTCTGCCCATACCCGCTGTATATCTCCTTCAGGAAGGCGGGAAACATATTTCGCAAGCAACGACTCAATATGGTTTTTTTCTTCTTCCGGCAATGCGGCCAGCACTCCGGCCACGTTGGAAGCATTGCTTGCCAGCCGATTCGAAAAAGGCTTATAGTCACGCATTAAAGACGGAGCAGGATCAAGAATAAAAATATGTTCTAACGTATGAACAACAAACTGAATCGCTTCATTGACTTCCTCGCGCGTTTCTTGATTTTTTAATTGGCTAATGACCGAAACAGAACGTTTTAATTGTTTATGTTTCGGACGACCTTTCCCATTATAAACAGCAGCTTCAATACTTGGACTACCTTCCTCCGCTGTAGCCGTAAATATATTGGTTGTTTTATTTGTTTTGCGGTTTATTTTGATTAATGACTCAGAAACAATTTCTACATCTGATTTTGTACTCACTTCAATTCCGTAGAGATAGTCAATTTCCTCATTATATTCAATAACAGCTTCTAATGTAAAAGTTGTGAAAGGACGTTTAGCGGCCCATTCCACACCGCCTCGAATCGCTTGAATGTTCGCTTCTAAAAGCAGGGCGGGGTCTCCTGATAAGATCGTTTGCAAGTCTTTTCCTTGCACCACGCGATTTAAAAAAGCAAGACCGTCCAGCGCATTCGATTTTCCGCTTGCATTTGTACCAATTAAAATGGTTAGCGGATCAATATATAATGTCGCATCAGAAAAACTTTTCCAATTTTTATAACGAATTTCTTTTAACATCGCGTCACATCCCTTTTTTATACGCTTCAACAATTTTTAATAAATCGTTCCGATCATTTCCAAGTTGTACTTCGACTTTGTTCTTCACATCAAACCCGATCTCTTCAGCAACCGCCATAAATACTGATCCTTGTTTTTCGTTTTCGTGTTCTTTCTTTTTAATATAGAGGAATGACGTTTTCGCACCTGTACCAGATAATTGGAATGTAACTGTCGGTAATGAAACAACCGCTTTCACAATCGCGCGGCCACCTTCAAATTCGCCTGTTACTTCGTTTTTCTTACCCATTAAATATTCACGTACATGTTTATAGCTTGAGTTACTTAAAATTCCATCTGGAAGGACCATAATCAAATAACCACCTGGTTTTAATAACTCTAAATTTCGGTCAATGAATAATACCGCTTGGTCTGTCGAATTGACTTGTTTCCAAACACCTTTATTATTTGGCTTTGCTCCAAGACATAAACCTTTTTTCATCGGTTTTCCGTCTTCGTCAATTCCGGATGTGTAACGTTCTAGAATTGCTTTACCTTCTTCTGTTTTATTCGATACAGACCCGGAGCCAAACGGCGGGTTTGTGATGATCACATCAAATGTTTCAGGTTGCAATGAATCGGTCATTAACGAGTCGCTTACCCAGAAAATCGGTGCTTTCGGCAATCCGTGCATCGCCATATTCAAACGTGCTTTTACAATCATACTCCGTGTTTTATCGGCACCAACAAAGCTATGCTCTTTCATTTTTTCTAAATGTTCTTTTATTTTTTCTTTTTGAATTCCTGCAAATTCTCTCGTAAAGTATCTTTTTATTGCTTCATAGGCTTTAATTAAAAATCCTCCAGAGCCGCAAGTTGGGTCAAGTACACGAAAGGTTGGATTTCCGTTTTCATCCGTTTCTAGTAATTTAGCCGCTTCTTTTGGATTTGTTGTTAAATCGTGCATCACCATATCAACCATTGCTTCAGTTACTTGACGCGGTGTTAAATACGTCGCTTGACCGACTTTACTATCGTATTTACCGCGGATTAAAACGTCGAATAGACGCCCCAAAATATCAGCTGTTACATCTTTTAATGTCGCCTTTTTAACGACTCCGTTATCATCTTCGAACTCACCGAGCTCTTGGAATGTTTCAAACGCGGCAACATAGTTTGCTGGATTTTCCAACTTGATATACTCATCTTCGTTAAAAATGTAGCATTTTTCACCTTTGTCGTTGATCGCTACATAGTCGTCATGATTTTTTATTTCTTTAAATGCCGCTTTGATTTGTTTTACCGCTTCTTTTCCATGCTGCTTTATGTACTCATACTTTAAAATGTCATATAATTTTAAACCAGCATTTTCTCCTTCTCTTAATACGTAGTCAGGGTGATAAAGGCGAAAAATTTCCATAAACAATAATTTACTTATTTCATCGATCGCCTCGTTCGTAGAGCTAATATTATCGGCACCAGCAGGACCGTAAAGGCGTTCGTGTAAATCATCAAACCGTTTTTGCAAAGTTGAATAAATATCTAACGACCAAAGTTCTTGCTTTGTTAATTTTTTCTTTTCTTTTTTTGTTACATCGACAACAGATGGAATTTCCGCAATAGGCGTAGATTCAATACAGTCAGCGTAATAGTTTACCTCTCCGTTCGTGGCCCAAATAAAGTCAGGAGCCGATTCATGATATTGTGCTTCAATGAGTGCCGATTGTTGCACAGCGTATGATAAATCAGCATCTTTTTCAAAAATTTTTACATAAACGACTTTCTCATCTCCTGTTGCTGTGAAAATCGTTGTTCCGTCCTCTTCATTTACAGTAAGTTCAGAGAACTGGCCATATCCTTTCATTGTTAATTGATCTTGTACTTGTTGAATTGTCGTTTCCATGTTGCTGTCTCCTCCTATTTTCGTTTGACACGAAGTAAATTTTCCCGCGGTGATTCGTATTTGCCGCTGCTAATGGCAACATCAATAATTTCACGTTGCGGCACAATCATATCAGCAGGGAGCTGAGCGAAAACATCGGGATCAATCTTTGTTAGCGGGCGGCCTTGCAACGCCCGCTCGATTGCTGCCAAAATGATTTGCTGACGTTCATCTTGTTTTACTGTCCACAGCCCTGCTTTATTTTGCACAATAGTTGGATCTAAGCGCACAAACAACTCCATTTGTTCCCGATTCCAATATAACTCATTTTCATGCGCAATCGTCACAAGCTGTTCAATCGTTTTTGGGGTTTTTAAATATTCATATAAAATCATTTAACCCCTCCTTCTTTCATTCACTATTTTTCTAGCAATTTTAAGAACTTGCTCAATAGGTGCAGCAATTACATTATTATAACTTTCTTCATAAGTGAGTCCTTTTGGTACCGTCAAGAATTTTCTGTAATGTAAGATAGATAGGGCATCCCTGAAATGGATTTAGAATAGAGAGGGGCTGTTTCTTCCCCACAAGAGACTGAATATTCAGTCTCCTGTGGGGAAAGGGAGAATCCCCTTACCTCATTTATTTACATTATTTGGTTAATTGTAACGTTCTTCAAACATTCGTTGAAGGGCTTCATGTGCTTCGGCAAATCCTCGCAACTTTCGCCCTGCCCATTTCTCATTAAAATCTTGGATCGTCAAATACACGACTTTTTCAGCTGCTTCTAAACTACTCAAACTGTTCATCGGCTTGAGACGTTTCCGAATCTCCTTGATCGTTCGTTCAATGGCATTCGTCGTGTAAATCACACTTCGAATACTGCTTGGATCATCCATAAATGTAAGGAGGACATCCAACTCATTGGCCCAAGATTGAACTTCTCTCCGATACTTGCTGGACCATTTCGACTCAAACTGTTGAAACATCTGTAACGCCATCTCCTTATTCGGTGCACGATCAATCAGTTTGAGATCTTCTATCACTTCCAATTGATCTTTTTTCCGAACACGGCTGAGGGTGTTGGGGACTTTGTGCACGACATAGCGCTGCACATCGGCTTTCGGATAAACTGCCTTAAAGGCTTCCTCCAGCCAGCCGGTGTGGCGTTGATAAGGGGCAAACAACTGCGTTTGAAATTCTCCGTTTCGGTCTCTTGGCACCAAAAGCCCTTCAATCCGGCCATATTGTGTATCTAGATTTCGTTGATAGTAGCCGTTTCTCATATTGGATGTGTCTGCCTGTTCGATTTCGAGGAAATGTTTGATTTCTTCCCGCATAGTCAGCTCTAATTTTTCCTTCACAAACTGACGAACGACACTTTCCAGTTGATTTGCCCAGTCTACATTCGGTACACTTTTAGACATAGGTAGGGTTCTCCTTTCTCTAAGATTTTTGGTCCAATCAGAGAATACCCTACCTTTTTTCTTTTGTTCTAGCAAAATGCTTTACACAAAATTTTATACATCATCGAAATATTTGTACTCTATTTTACAAAAACATCAAAAAAGCCGTCCATCGTTTTCTACTGCAATACTAAGTTTTTTTGTACATAAGAAAATAGAGTTATATTAGCCCCCCTTCTGTTTTAAATGCGATAACAAGTTATAGCCCAGGAGAACAGTGACAGGCACTGTTTGCCAATAAAGCAAATTTTTCTTTATCTTAAATGCTCAAGAATTTGCAGCACCCTTAAAAATGGATTCCCTAAGTCATTTGTATTTTTCGCTGCGAATTTTCTCATTTCTTCAATACAGTGAGTATAATCTTTATTAATCACTAATTGAAGCGTCTCGATCTTTCCCAACTCTGTAGTGATATATCCCTCTGGCACATAAGGTGACCAAAACATGTAAATACGATTAGGAAAGTCTTTTAATAATAATTCGGCGTATTCTTTTTGCACTTCGTGTTTTTGCTTTATCTTTTCAACGGTCGTTTGATTATTGCCATAAAGCAACCCACGTATGTGTGTCGTCACTTCACATAAATACGCTGTTTTTGTTTTAAAATCTAATCCGACAACATCGAGTTCACTCAATCCTTTTAGCCCGCCGCCTGGCATACGAACGTTATAATCGACAAAGTCACATTGTTTGATGACTTTTAAATACCCACCTACTATGTATTCGCCTATGTCTGTTTTCATCGTCTTTGGCGAGGAGACCCCGACTTCTAAGCGAGAGCGAAAGTCAGGGAGGAATCGCCCTTCCTCCTTTCTTTTGTATATGATAGAATAAGAATGTGGAGAAAACCGTTGAATCAAGGCACTCCAATCCCCGTTACTCGATGTAGGGAGTTGGTTGCAGGAAACGTTGCAACCGTAAAACATCGAGCGTACATCCGTCTGTTGTGCGTGGAAGTCAAGTACTGCCTACAGACATGCCGAGCCACTCGGTAGCGATATAGGCATGACCTATGTCGTTGGGTAGTCGTCAACCTGCCCCTGATGTAACCCCAAGTCAAGGAAGGAGGACGAAGTCCGTTCGCACTTCTGGGGAGTTGCAAGCCCCCGCTTCAAGCGTTAGCTAAGTGGGGGTAGTTGACTCATTACTTCCTCACCAGCTTCGCGACACTCTCGACATGCGCCGTGTGTGGAAAAAGGTCGAACGGTTGAATGTATTCGATGTGATAGTGCTTTGCAAGGGTGTCGATGTCGCGTGCGAGGCTGGATGGGTTACAAGAAACGTACACGACTGTTTTCGGTTTCACTTGTAACATCGTTTTTAATAAAGCGTTGTCGCAGCCTGTTCGTGGAGGGTCGACAACGATGACGTCTGGCTTCCACCCTTCTTTCACCCATGTTGGCAACAATACTTCCGCTTTTCCAACCGCATAAGTGACGTTGGTGAAGCCGTGACGTTCGGCATTTTGGCGCGCATCGTCAATCGCTTCGGGGATCGTATCCATACCGCGCACTTCTTTTGCCTCGCGAGCGAGCCAAAGCCCGATTGTGCCGACGCCGCAATATGCGTCGACGACGCGTTCGTTTTTCGTTAGTGCTGCTGCTTTTTTTACTTCGTCGTATAGCTTGATCGTTTGAATCGGATTAAGCTGGAAAAAGGCGCGAGCTGATAGCTCAAAAGATAAGTCGCCGAGCACTTCTTGAATGTACGGTTCACCTGCGAGAACGATCGTTTCATCGCCAAAAATAAGCGACGTTTTTTGACCGTTCACGTTTTGGGCGATCGATTTTACTTCCGGCAGGCGACGTTTTACTTCCGCTACAAATAGCTGTTTGCGCGGCAGTTCTTTCGTCGCTGTCACGATGACAAGCTGTACATCGCCAGTGTAAAATCCGACTCGGACGACAATCGTGCGCACAACACCTGTTTTCTTTCGTTCGTGATAAACCGGAATGCGCAAATCTTGTAAAATCGCTTTCACGACCGTTGTGACGCGATTAGTCGCGTCATGTTGAATCAAGCAGCGGTCAATGTCAACGAGCTCGTGCGAGTTCATGCTGTAAAGTCCAGCGATGACACGCCCTTTTTTCACTCCGACTTGAAATTGGCTTTTATTGCGATAATGCCACGGGTCTTCCATTCCGATCGTCGGACGAATATGAAGTGCTTCTATATTTAATCGGCTATGGCGTTCCAATGCTTGAATGACGATATCGCGTTTTGCCTCTAATTGCGCGTGATAGTCAAGATGTTGCAGTTGACATCCACCGCACCGTTCATATACTGGACAAGGCGGCTTAACACGATGAGGGGAGCGTTTTCGTATGCGCACCATTTTTCCTTCTGTATATGTTGGGTACACATTCGTCGCTTGAACGACGACTTCTTCTCCTGGAAGCGCTCCTGGAACGAACACCACTTGTTTTTTAAAATAGCCGACCCCTTCTCCGTTAATGCCTAATCGTTTAATCGTTAATGGAAATTGCTGTCCTTGTTGTAACATCGTTCTCTCCCCTATTCTATACTTCTCCACAAATACAAAGCGGCATAGCTTGCATATGGTTCCCACATTCGTTGAAATGCGTCCATTTCTTTCATCGTCGGGCGATGATCGAGCTGAAATGTTCGTTCAATCGCCCGTTGCAAACCGACGTCTCCTTTCGGGAATACATTTGGACGCCCCAGACCAAACAATGAATCATTACCATCTCTCCCCTTTCCCATTGTATCAAAACAAATCCCTTTGCACATCGTCAAAGGGAAAAAAGCCAAGTAGGGACGTTTATTTTTTGCAAGATCAAATCATCTAAGCTTTTAAAAACATATCCTTCTTTTCGTAAATCGTCAATAATTTTCGCAAGCGCATCGGCATTGTCTTTGGATACTGTATGCAGCAATATAATCGCACCAGGATGAATTTGTTTCACGACGTTATTGTAGGCATACAACCAACCTTTTTGATCGTGAACGTGCCAATCGACGAACGCTAACGACCAAAAGACATGATAATAGCCAAGTTCGCGCGCAATACGCATCGTGCGCTCATCAAAAATGCCGCGTGGAGGACGCATGTAGCGCATATGCTTCTGACCCGTCAACAGTTCTGTTTTCTTTCTGACCATCTCTAGCTCCTCACGTAACTTCTCATCGCTGACTGTCGTTAAATCCGGATGATGCCATGAATGGTTACCGACAATATGTCCTTCATTCACCATTCGTTGTACTAAGTCGGGGGCCGATTGTAAATAATGACCAGTTACAAAAAACGTCGCAGGAACGTTTTTTTCTTTAAGCACGTCTAAAATTTGCGCGGTATAGCCATTTTCATATCCATTATCAAACGTTAAGTAAATATGTTTTTTCGTCGGATCGCCTAAATAAAAAGCATCGTATTTGGCGAGTAGTTCGTCTAACTGTTTCCCAGCAGAAGGAGGAAGATGATTTTCACTTCGCTTAAACCCCCATGACATCGCATCAACTTGACTAAGCGGAAAACATAAAAAGAAAAAAAGCAACATGATCGTTTTTTTCACTGCTTGCACCTCCGTATTCATTTCAATAATAGGTTGTGCAAAAAGAGATATAAAAAATCCGCCTAGCCCATCACTAGACGGATTTCCATTAAAATACACGTTCTTTAAACTGGGCTAATTTTTCAAGGGATGATTTTTCAACATCTTCGTGCAAGCTGTTTCCGTGCGAATCCATCGTGACGACGGCGGTAAAGTCTTTTACACGCAAATGCCACATCGCTTCTGGGATACCAAATTCTAAAAAGTCGACGCCTTCAACGGATTGGATACAGTCCGCATAATATTGCGCTGCACCACCAATAGCATTTAAGTACACGCCCCCATGTTCTTTTAACGCCGCCAACGTTTTCGCCCCCATGCCACCTTTTCCGATGACAGCACGAATGCCGAATTTTTTCATAATTTCCCCTTGATAAGGCTCTTCGCGAATGCTCGTCGTTGGACCAGCTGCTTTCACGTGCCATTTTCCATTTTCATCTTTTAACATCACCGGCCCACAGTGATAAATGATTTGACCGTTTAAATCAACAGGGGCATCATGATCCATTAAATGTTTATGAATCGCATCTCGTCCTGTGTAAATCATGCCGTTAATGCGAACGACATCGCCGACTTTTAATGAGCGAATTTGTTCTTCTGTAATTGGCGCTTCAAGCACCACTTCACGCGCTTCGCCTACAACTTCCGTTTCTTCTTGTTGGAAGTCAACATCGTCTCCCTCTTGATAAAGCCATTCTTGAATATCGCCCGTATGCGGATCAATGATGACGCCTAAGCGACGAAACGCCCAACAGTTATACGCAACGGAAACGAAAAAGCTTGCAGGGATGCGATGCATCACGCCGATTTTACAGCCGAGCAACGTCGTTTCCCCACCAAATCCCATCGTACCGATGCCGAGTTTATTGGCTGCTTCCATAATATATTCTTCTAATTTGCGCAAGTCTTCGTTCGGGTTCACATCGTCAACAGAACGGAATAACTGTTCCTTTGCTAAGTCGTATCCAGAGGAACGATCACCGCCAATGCCAACGCCAATGAATCCTGCGCTACAGCCTTGTCCTTGTGCTTGATATACCGCATGTAAAATACATTTACGAATGCCATCTAAGTCACGACCGGCACGACCGAGCCCTTCTAACTCACACGGTAAGCTATATTGAATGTTTTTATTTTCACAGCCGCCACCTTTTAAAATTAAGCGAACATCAATGTAATCTTTTTCCCATTGCTCGAATTTGATGACAGGTAGCCCGATCCCTAAATTATCACCGCTATTTTCGCCTGTTAGCGAATCAACGGAGTTTGGACGCAATTTTCCGTCTTTCGTTGCTTGAGCGATCGCTCGACGAATCGCCTCTTTCATCTCAATTTGGTTAACTCCTACAGGCACTTTAATTTTAAATGTCGGCAATCCGGTATCTTGACAAATCGGCGATACATTTTCATCTGCCATTTGAATGTTTTGCACGATCGTCGCAAGTGACATCGCAGCTCTCGTTCCTGCGTTTTCGCGTAGCTTTGCTTTTAAAATGGCACGTCGTACATCTTTCGGCAATTTCGTTGACGTTTCAACGATTAGCTTGTACATACTCTCTTGAAACTTTTCCATCACGATTCCCTCCCCCTTTGTTCAATATGTAACAATTTTTCGAATTCTCCACTTGTATTATACATCTTTTTTAAACGCAAAAAAAAGCCGCTTAGCGACTTTTTTCCCAATCTTTTTTAAACCGCTCGTATTTCATTTCTAAATCATCAATCATTTGAATAAGACGGTCAATATCTTCTAATTCGGCCGTTTCTGGATCGAGCGCTTCGAGCACTTCAAGAAACATATTTAAGCGCGTTTTTAAATAGGATAGTTGTAGATTTTGATCTGATACTGCGTTGCCCAACATCGTCACCTCGCTTTTTCTTTATCGTACACGATCGCAACATCGTTGACAATCGTTCCATTTCATTTGCATAATTATCGTTAGGTCTATTTTAATTAAAAGGAGCTTGATTATGGGAACATTATTGCGTCAAGCAATTACTCCTACGTTTGATCCGTGGGAAGCATATATGGACGTTGAACAGTACGGCAGCATGCAGTTGACAAATATCGAGTTTACAACAACGACGCTCTGTAATATGCGTTGTGAGCATTGTGCAGTCGGTTACACATTGCGTACGAAAGATCCTGAGGCGTTGCCGCTTGATCTTCTTCTTCGCCGTCTCGATGAAATTCCGCACTTGCGCTCGTTAAGCATTACAGGCGGTGAACCAATGCTTTCGCTCAAGTCTGTCGAGCAATACGTCGTGCCGCTGTTAAAATACGCACATGAGCGGGGAGTGCGCACACAAATCAACTCGAACTTAACGCTCGATTTAGAACGTTACGAAAAAATTATCCCTTACTTAGATGTTTTGCATATTTCGCATAACTGGGGCACGATCGATGATTTTGTCGAAGGCGGTTTTGCGATGATGGAGAAAAAGCCAACCGTCGCACAGCGTGAACGTTATTTTATACGCATGATCGAAAATGCACGTGCCATTTCAAAAACGGGCGTCATCGTATCCGCGGAAACGATGTTAAATAAACGGACGCGCCCACACTTAGCAACGATCCATCGCCAAATTGTAAACGACATGGGCTGTAAACGACATGAAGTGCATCCGATGTATCCGAGTGACTTTGCTAGTAGCCTAGAAACATTAACATTAGATGAACTGCGTGAAACGATCCATCATTTGCTTGATATACGAGATGAAAATGTTTGGATGTTATTCGGTACGTTACCATTTTATCCATGTAGTCACAACGAAGAAGATTTAGCTCTCTTAAAACGTTTATATGCAAGTAAAAATGTTACAGTACGAAACGATCCAGATGGACGTTCACGGTTAAACGTCAACATCTTTACAGGTGACATCATTGTGACTGATTTCGGTGATGAACCGACGCTCGGAAACATTCAAACCGACTCGCTTCTTTCTGCTTATAATAAATGGATGACATCACATTTAGCTAAATCGTTGAACTGCCACTGCCCTGCGGTGAAATGTTTAGGACCGAACGTGCTCGTGAAAAACCGTTATTACCCAGACGTTGATTTTACGACGCGAAAAGCAAAAATTGAACGATAAAAAGCTTGTCGAACGCTCGACAAGCTTTTTCTTGTCATCGTGGTACGTCGCTAGCAACAAATGCGAATGATAGACGGTCTTGCACAGGAATCCAAGCACCGATACCTTGCGATGTTACGTTTTTCACGACAATGCTCTTTTTCTTCCCTTTTAAAACAATATACACTTCTCCATATGTGACTTTTCCCTTTTCGTTTACCGCAGGAGCATAGGCATATAAATAGCCTAACTTTTTCGGCGGAACGTTATACGCTTGTTCCTTTTTCGTCCCAATGCCGATCCATGTGCTGAAAGAAAGTGGTAAATTTGTTTTTTTCATCGCTGTTAAAAGCATCATTTTTTTCACATCTTCTTCGTTCGGTATGCTTGCCGTTAGGCCTCCGCGCACTTGTTTTTGTATTTCTTGTCTATACGTTAATCGCACCGCTGTTTTTCCGCCACGATTGTCAATAAAGTTTGTATTCACTTTTTGATACTCCCAGTTCGTTGATGTTTCTATCGATTCGTAATTCAACGGCCATTGCCCTAAATAAATCGTCGCTTCGTAACCGATCGCAAATGGCGTGCTTGAAATCGACGATTCGTTTAAGAGACGAATTAATTCCGGATTTTCAATTTTTACATTCGCCGACTGAAGCAGTTGTTTCGCTAGTTCGCTCGGTTGTAAATACGGCAAATTTTGTGTCGGATTCGGATACGTATTTTCTTTTGAAATGTCAATGACCGATGAAGGAAGTTTGAAAGTTGCTTCACTAATCGTTGGCATACATGCGAAAATGAGTATCATGCTTAAAGCAAACCATCTTTTCATGGTGTAAACTCCTTTCTTTTTCCGTCGTTCATCGTTATTTTTTTCAAAAGTGAGCAATTTATCCTTTCCATAAAAAAAATCCACCATTGTTGCTTCTTTTCATGAAACGTTTTAACATCGAACATAGTGAACGTATTACAGGAGGTCATTATGCAACAACGTCATTTTTTCATCTTAGTTAGCATCGTCATGATTTCAGGGCTTTCCCAAGGACTGTTGTTACCGCTCATTTCTGTCATCTTTGAACAGAGCGGCATTCGTTCTTCGTTGAGCGGCATACATGCGACAGCGATGTATATCGGCGTCCTAATCGTCTCTCCGTTTTTAGAACGCCCACTTCGCCGCTACGGCTTTAAACGTCTTATTATGCTCGGTGGAGCGATCGTTATTGCTTCTTTAGCGATGTTTCCGATTTCATCATCACTATCGTTTTGGTTTGTGCTTCGTTTGTTAATCGGAATTGGCGACCATATTCTTCATTTCGGTTCTCAAACATGGATTACGTCTGCTTCGCCCGCTCACCGACGAGGTCGCAACATTTCGTTATACGGTTTGTCGTTTGGGGTCGGCTTTATGATCGGGCCGCTTCTCGTTCCGCTTGTTCACATACATGAGTCGTTGCCGTTCATTGTTTCATCATTGCTTAGCTTATGTGGATGGATGTTATTATTTTTCCTACCACATACGTATCCACAAGCGACGGAAGCCGAGAAAATCGGGGTCATGCGCTTTTTTCGTGCGTGGAAACAAGCATGGCCAGCTTTGTTGTTGCCATTTGGTTACGGCTTTTTAGAAGCATCACTCCATAGCATGTTTCCCGTGTATGCGTTACGAAACGGCTTACACGTGGAGACGGTTGCGATGATGCTTCCCGCGTTTGCGCTTGGCGGAATCGCTTTTCAACTTCCGCTTGGAACGTTAAGTGATCGCTTTTCACGCAAAATGATCATTGTTGTTTCGTTAACCATCGGCGCCATTTGTTTTATGATTGCGCAATCGTTCTCTTCTCCTATACTACTAACGATGTGCTTTTTTATTGCTGGTATGTTTGTCGGTTCACTTTTTTCGCTCGGCATGGCGTATATGACCGATTTGTTGCCAAAATCACTTCTTCCTGTCGGCAACATTTTATGCGGGATGTTATATAGCATCGGTAGCATATGTGGACCTACGATTGGGGGCATTGTATTACAACAGCAAGAAAGGCTATTTTTCTTTAGCGTAAGTTCGCTACTGTTTCTTTTATTACTTGCCCAACGCCCGTTCACGAAATTTTCAAAATATTTTTTGAAAAAACAAGAAAAAAACATTGACGCTTTTTAAGTCTCTGTTATATAATACAATTAAGCAAAATAAACTGTTTTAAAACAGAAGGGAGAGCGATCATAATGAGCAGAGAAGAAAGAAAAAATATGATTGAGTTTATTACAAAATTACGGGGCTTTAATCAAGAACAACTCGTTTATATGACTGATGCAGAAATTGAGCATATTTACAACCAAACATACTATCATTACGAAGAAATCGCAGAATAAAGAGGGATGCGTGCCGCATCCCTCTTCTTTTTAGTGATATCCGTTTTGTCCATTCGCACTGCTACTTGTTTTATGTTTCGGGCGGTTTTTTCCTTTTTGCTTTGTTCCGCCGTCTTTTTTCGTTTTTTTCGTCACGTATAGTCCCCCTTCATATCCACGTTCACTTTTAATATGGTTTAACCGCGTTTTTTTATAAGAGGGAATAACTACCGTATGCGCATATTTCCTTCTCGTTTACAACAAAAAATAGCGTTTAGCTCCCCACCTAATACAATCATCATGCCAGATAAATAAAACCAAACCATTAACGCAATAATTCCGCCTAAGCTGCCATACATCGCAGAATAGTTACCGAATTGGTTTACATAGGTAGAAAAAGCAAGTGAGACGCCCATCCAACCTACAGTCGCAAATAACGCTCCTATCCATACGTCGCGAAACCGGACATATTTGCTTGGGGCAAAAACGTATAACACAGAAAAAACAAAAAATAAAATGACAAAGCTAACAAACCAACGAATCGTTTCCCATACGTGTAAAAACACATCGGAAAGACCAAACGCTGAAAAAAGAAATGTACCGATCATTTTTCCGAATACAGGAAAAACGAGTGCCACAATAATGACGAAAATCATCGCAAATGTAAGCAAAATTGAAACGCCACGTGCGACGAAAAAGGAACGCGTTTCTTTCACATCATACGCACGATTTAAAGCGCGAATAATGGCTGACATGCCGTTTGATGCCGCCCATACGGTCGCAAGGACGCTAAAGGATAGCCATTTTCCGCTTTGTGATTCCATAAGCTGTTTTACGTTTGTTTCGATTAAATGTGCCGTTTCGCTCGGAGCATATTGACTGAAAAAGGCAATGACATCTTCATGCGGAATCGGCAAATACGACAAAAACGTCAACAAAAACAGTAAAAACGGAAATAAGGAAAGCAAAAAGAAATATGCTAATTCTGCAGATAGATCAAAAATTTCATCTTCATTAAACCGCTTGATTAGCTCACGAACAACAGAAAAGCTAATAATCATTTCCTCACCACCTCGCTCCTTATGTGGAGCGTTTGCGAATTAACTCTCCGATCCACTCCATCACTTGCGGTGTTGTTTCTTTCACTTCACTTAGTTTATTCATAATAAACTGCAAATCATTCATCATCTCGTCTACATGTTGTCTCGTTTGATGAACAGTCTCCTTTACTTGTTCTACGCTATCCATCCACTCACGACACGTTTCTTTAATGACTTGTCTTGTTTTGTTATTCGCTAGCAACAAAGCTATCCCTGCTAATGCAATCCATTTCCCCTTTCCCATCGTCTTCTCCCCCTTACAACGAATGATCTCGTTTTATTCGCTCTAATATATGTTTACATCCTTCTTCGACTAATTCGTACACTTCTTCAAAATTTCCTGTAAAGTACGGATCAGGGACATCGTCTACGCGACGGTTTGGCACAAAATCCATAAAACGAGCAATCACAGCGTGCGACGAATCGCCAACAAGGCGACGAAGATGAGCGATATTATCGCTATCCATTCCGATAATATAATCGAATGTATGAAAATCTTCTTTTGAAATTTGACGCGCTTTTAACCCTGTAAAGTCAATTTGTTTTTCCGTTAAAATACGCTGAGTCCCGTGATGTGGTGGTTTCCCCACATGCCAATTGCCCGTTCCTGCCGAATCAACAGAAATGACATGATCGAGCCCTTCTTGTTTTACAAGGTGACGAAATACAGCTTCTGCCATCGGCGAACGACAAATATTCCCTAAACAAACGAATAATACATGAATCATTTCCTCTCACTCCTTAAAACAAAGTAGAATGAACCTTTAAACAATGATACAATAGACGCAAGCATACAGGAAAGGATGACGACGATGCATTTATCCGTTGAACAAATGATCGAACAAATAAAAGAAAAGTTAAAAGTATTAAATTTTGATGCCATTAAACCGGACCATTTCGATGAACAGCTATACGATGAATTAAAAGATATATACGATATGGTGATGAAAAAGCAAACATTTAGTCCAAGCGAAATGCAGGCAATCGCTGAAGAGCTTGGAAACTTGCGAAAAAAACTATAAAATTGCCTGTCCGACAATGAGGAGCGACGGATGATCAACAAGCGAAACTTCCTCATGTGTATCCATATATCGGACATATGGACGTTGCATATGCTCAACAATTTTTGTCACGATTGCGTTTCTTCCGTCGCTCATTTTCACTGTCGTTCCCGGCAAATAAGCAGGAATCGTATCAACGAACAACCGTACGAGCTGCTGGCTATATCGAATACTACTTCGCGCCATAATAATTTCAAGCGCTTCGTGCGGCGGTACAAATTCCGTTGAAATTAAGTTTTCATATTCATTCGCAATCGCACATATTTGAGCGTACAAATGAATGTTCGTTTCTTTTAATCCGCGCGGTGCACCAGAACCATCTGCATGCTCATGATGTTGATACGCCATATGTGCGCATAATAAACTCACTTCCCGCTCTTTTCGTAAATATTCAAATCCTTTCACTGTATGATGTTCTTCTCCTTCTATTTCTTTTCCAATGTCGTGAAGTAATGCTCCTATCACTACGTCACGTAACTGTAAATCGTTCAAATGTAACTTCTTCCCTAGTTGCAATGACAATAATGCAACGTTGACGGCATGAGCGTATGGTTGCGCTTCCATCGCAAGCGATGTCGCTGGAATGACCGCTAACACCTTTCTTTTTTTCACTTCATCAACGAGCTTGACCGCTAGTTTAAACAACGAATGGATCGGTAATTCTTCTCGCTTTCGTACAGCGTCAAACGTTTGCTGAACAACTTCAATCGCATCCATCCACGATGGCATATCGAGCAACTCTTCCAACGTGATGCCTTCCGATACCGTATCTTCTACAAATACATAACGAATATCCATTTGTTTTAACCGTTCGACATATTTTGGATGAATTTTTCTCCCAGCTGCTAATAATACGCGACGATGACGGTCATAAATGGGCCGTGCCAATTCCATCGTTCGCTCATCATATTCTTCCAATAAAATGAGTCGCAAACATCTCCACTCCCTTCAACATCTCCCATACAAACAGTATAATCGTGTTTTTTTTCATTTGCCATGACGTTTTAAAAAAATAAATTCCGATAGAAAAACTATGATTGACATTCGAGTGAATTGTGTTAAAATTTAAAACAATCAAACATAAGGGCGAGAAAGTACGAAAGGAAGATGCGATATGATCACGTATGAAACGTGGGATATTGAACAAAAACCGACTTTTCCAATCGATAATAATGAAAAAGGGGCACTACATGTGCTGTCATGGGCGTACGATCATTATGGTGATGATCTTTTGTATGCTTGCAGTTTCGGTATTGAAGGGATTGTGCTCATTGACCTTATTTCGCAAGTACGTGACGATGCGGAAATTGTTTTTCTCGATACGCATTTACATTTTTCTGAAACGTATGAAACGATTGAACGCGTTAAGCAAGCGTATCCTCGCCTGCGTATTCATTTACAAACACCGTCTTTATCACTTGCAGAACAAGAGAAACAATTCGGGGCAGAACTTTGGAAAAGAGATCCAAACAAATGCTGTGAACTAAGAAAAATTATTCCCCTTCGGCAAGCGATGACAGGAAAAAAAGCATGGATTTCCGGACTGCGCCGCGAGCAATCACCAACACGGCAACATGTCGAATTTATCAATCTCGATAAAAAGTTTCAAAACATTAAAGTTTGCCCGCTTATTCATTGGACGTGGAAAGACGTATGGCGCTACGTGCATCGCCACAATCTTTCCTATAACCCGCTTCATGATCGTGGATATCCGAGCATCGGTTGTGCACCATGTACAGCCCCTGCTTATACGGAAGAAGATTTGCGTTCTGGACGGTGGGCTGGGCTAGGAAAAACAGAATGCGGCTTGCACGAGTCGTAAAGGGGGAAACGCGTTGGTTACAGTTGCTTTTATTATCGCTTTTTTCTTTGCGATGAACATCGGGGGAAGCGGTGCTGCCGCAACGATGGGTGCTGCTTATGGGTCAGGCACATTGTCAAATAAGCGCATCGCTTTATTCATATGCGCTGTTGCTATTTTTCTCGGCAGCTTAAGCGGAGGAGAAGTCGTCAAAACGATCGGTTCTGGCATCGTTCCGACATCCATTTTAAAAACAGACGTTGTCGTCATCGTTTTAGCAGCGGCAACGATTTCGCTATTTGCCGCCAACGTGCTCGGCATTCCGTTATCCACAAGCGAAATTACAGTTGGGGCGGTCGTTGGCGCAGGTATTGCGTACCAAAGTTTGTACGTCGGCAAACTTCTATGGATCGTATCATTTTGGCTTATTACACCTCTTGCTGCGTTTTCTTTAGCTTTTTTTATTAGTAAATGGCTAAAAGGAAAAACATTGAAACAAAACAAATGGATCGGCTTTTTGCTTATTATTGCGGGATTTTTCGAAGCGTTTTCAGCAGGAATGAACAACGTTGCCAACGCTGTCGGTCCTCTCGTGGGAGCTGGTTTATTATCTGTCAAATATGGCATTATTTTTGGCGGATTGTTCGTTGCACTCGGAGCGCTTTTGCTTGGCAGCCGCGTGTTAGAAACGAATGGAAAAAAAATTACGACGTTCTCTCAACTAGAAGGGTGCATTATTTCAGGCATCGGGGCAACGCTCGTTATCGTTTCATCTCTTTTTGGTCTCCCCGTTCCACTAACACAAATTACGACATCAGCCATTATTGGCATCGGTACAACAAAAAATGGTTTTTCGATTTGGCAAAAGCAAATTGTTATTCAAGTGCTGAAAGTATGGGTAGTCTCCCCTATTTTCGCCTTAGCTGTTTCATATAGTTTAATTAAATTATTACTTCATAGCGATATTTATACAGCAATCGCCATTGTTAGCGTTTGTTTTGCTACACTCGGAACAATTAGCTTAAAAAAGACGATCACAGAGGAACGTCGTTCGTTTCACGAGCACGGTGGCGGTATTTAATCCTAGTTATTTTATAAGAATAATAAGTTTAGGAGGCATAAAAGATGAAACAAATTGTATTAAGTAAGGCAGAATTAAGTGACCTTGAATTGCTTGCGATTGGCGGCTATGAACCTCTCACCGGTTTTTTAGGAAAAGACGACTATGATTCGGTCGTCGAAACGATGCGACTAACGAATGGAGCAGTATGGAGCATCCCCATCACACTTGCGGTAACCGAACAACAAGCAAAACAGCTATCGCTCGGGGATGAAGTCGAGCTCGTTTACGAACAGACGGTATACGGCACAATGGAAGTGCAACATATATATCGACCAGATAAACGAAAAGAAGCGCTTTTTGTATACCAAACAGAAGACTTAGCACACCCTGGCGTTAAAAAATTATTTGAAAAACCAGATGTATATATTGGAGGCCCTGTCCAACTTGTACGCCAAACAGACAAAGGAATTTTTACACCGTTCTTTTTTACACCAAAAGAAACAAAACAACGATTTGCGGAACTTGGTTGGAAAACGGTCGTCGGGTTTCAAACGCGCAATCCGGTTCACCGTGCTCATGAATATATTCAAAAATGTGCACTTGAAATTGTCGACGGTCTTTATTTAAATCCGCTCGTTGGCGAAACGAAAGAAGATGACATCCCAGCAGACATTCGCTTAAAAAGCTATCAAGTATTGCTTGAGCATTATTATCCAAAAGATCGTGTTTTCCTTGGCGTATTTACGGCCGCGATGCGCTATGCAGGTCCACGTGAAGCCATTTTCCACGCGCTCGTACGTAAAAATTTTGGTTGCACACACTTCATTGTCGGACGCGACCATGCGGGAGTTGGCAACTATTACGGCACGTATGATGCCCAAAAAATTTTCTTGCAGTTTACAAACGAAGAACTTGGCATTACTCCTCTCTTTTTCGAGCATAGCTTTTACTGCACAAAATGCGAAGCGATGGCGTCAACGAAAACGTGCCCTCATGACGCGACGGCTCACGTCGTTCTTTCCGGCACAAAAGTAAGGGAAATGTTACGTGCTGGTGAGATGCCACCGAGTACATTCAGCCGTCCCGAAGTGGTTCGCGTGCTCATGGATGGTCTACAAACAGTCGGAGGTGGGCGATGATGAATATTATTTGGCATAAAGAAAGTGTGACAAAAGAAGATCGCCGAAAAAAAAATAACCATCATAGTTTTGTCCTTTGGTTTACTGGATTATCGGGATCAGGGAAATCCACGTTAGCGAACGCTGTCGCGAAAACGTTGTTTGAACAAAACGTTCAATGTTACGTGCTTGATGGTGATAACGTGCGTCACGGTTTAAATAGCGACTTAGGTTTTTCCGCTGAAGATCGCACCGAAAATATTCGTCGCATTGGTGAAGTCGCAAAGTTGTTTGTAGACAGCGGCCAAATCGTGCTCACGGCCTTTATTTCTCCTTTCCGCCAAGATCGCCAACTTGTTCGCAATAAACTAGAACAAGATGAGTTTGTAGAAGTTTACGTCCGCTGTCCACTTGAAACGTGCGAACAACGTGATCCAAAAGGGTTGTACAAAAAGGCGCGTAGTGGCGAAATTCGCGATTTCACCGGCATTGATTCGCCATATGAACCACCGCTTTCACCAGAACTTGTTGTCGATACAGAACAATATTCGATTGAACAATGCGTGCAACAAATTGTTTCTTACTTAAAAAATAAACAATGGATTTAGGTGGAGACAATGGGAAAAGTATATTTAGTCGGCGCTGGCCCTGGGGATCCTGAACTGATTACAGTAAAAGGATTAAAATGTATCCAACAAGCAGATGTCATTTTATATGACCGCCTTATTAACGAACAGCTACTATCATATGCCAAAAGCGATGCTGATTTGATTTATTGCGGAAAATTGCCGAATTACCATACAATGAAACAAGAAACGATTAATTACCTTTTAGTCAAGCATGCGAAAAAAGGGAAAACGGTCACGAGATTAAAAGGTGGCGATCCATTTATGTTTGGACGCGGTGGCGAGGAAGCGCAAGCACTTATGAAACACCGCATTCCTTTTGAAATCGTTCCAGGCATTACATCCGGCATCGCTGTTCCAGCATATGCGGGTATCCCTGTAACTCATCGCGACTTTAGCACAAGTGTTGCGTTCGTTACAGGCCATCGCCGATGTGATGCCACAGACGCCATACAATGGGAACATTTAGCAAAAGGCGTAGATACACTCGTCATTTATATGGGCGTAAAACAACTCCCTTTCATTTGTAAACAGTTACAATTATATGGAAGAAAACCTCAAACTCCCGTTGCAATCATTCAGTGGGGAACGCTCCCTCAACAAAAAACAGTTGTGGCAACATTAGGAACGATTGTGGACGTTGCAAAAAAACAAGAGATTGCTAACCCGAGTATCATTATTGTCGGAGAAGTTGTTCAGCTGCATGAACAACTGCAATGGTTTGAAACGATGTTAGAAGAAAAAATGGCTCATGGAATGAGGTAACATATGAAAGCTGTATTGTATATTTGTCACGGGAGCCGATCGAAAGAAGGACAAAAAGAGGCGATCGCTTTTGTTGAACGCCTCTCTTCTTCGGTCTTCATCCCTATTCAACATATATGTTTTTTAGAATTATGCGAACCGGATATTGTCACAGGAGTAGAACGTTGTGTTCGTGACGGAGCAACAACGATTTTAGCCATTCCGCTTTTACTATTGGCAGCGAATCACGCCAAACACGACATCCCGTATGAATTAGAAAAAGCAAAAAAAATGTTTCCTTCTGTGACGATCACATACGGAAAACCATTCGGTGTACAACATGACATTATTTCTGCTCTCTCTGCGATGATCCAACACGCCGATGCTATTATGCTCGTCGGTCGCGGAAGTAGCGATACGGAAGCACAAGCGGATTTTCAGCAGATCGCTTATTTATTGCAAAACGAAACAAACATACCCGTATATCCATGTTATTTAGCAGCTGCTTCGCCTTCTTTTTCTGACGTTGTCACTTCGCTTTCCAAAACAGCAAATCATAAACGAGTGGCCGTTGTTCCATACATCTTATTTTTCGGTCAGCTGCTTGACTATATTCATAAGACGCTGCAAGCACAACAAGCGAGCGATGTATCGTTTACATTATATCCTCCTGTGCGAACGTATGACGTATTAGACCATCTCGTTGAACAACAAGTGAAGGAATGGGGATGAACATATGTTTCCTCTTTTCATACGAATGACAGGAAAAAAAGTTGTCATTGCTGGTGGGGGACGGATTGCATATCGCCGCCTCCTCCCACTTCTTGATGAAGGAGCGTATATTACCGTCATTAGCCCACAAGCGATCGATGCCATCGTTCATTTAGCTGAGCAGAAACAAATTACGTGGCACGCGCGCCCCATTGAACCAGCCGATTATATCGATGCTTTTTTGATTATCGCGGCAACGAACGATTCAAGCGTCAATGAACAAATTGCTGCACATGCGTCACCTAATCAACTTGTTAACGTCGTAAGCAACCATCTGCTTGGGAATGTTCATGTTCCCGCTTTCTTTTCACGTGGAAAATTACAAATTGCCGTTACAACAGGTGGGGCAAGCCCTACGTTAGCAAAACAAATTAAAAAACAACTGGAGCAACAATTTGATGAATCATTTGCTAAGTATGTAGATGAACAATATGAAAAGCGGCAACAACGAAAAGAGCCTTGATCCTTTCGATCAAAGCTCTTTTTTTTACGACTCTAATACTAACACTTCTAATGAAGGAGTGCGGGATACGTAACCGACGGCAACGACCGTATAAGACTTATTTGGTTGGAAGCGTACATTGGGAATGGATAAAACAACTTGATTTGTCCCTGCCACACGCACATCGACATGTAATTTTTCATTGACTGGCGCTTCAATATAATCCGTCACCTTTCCAAATGAAGCATTGCGAAATAGCACATCACCATTGCGCAACGCAATATCGACGGCTGGTGCGTCTGGTGAAAAGTGAGCAAAGCGCACTTTCGCTTTCCCGTACGGTGCATACGGATGGTCAAGAATAGGAAGAAGTTGCAAGCGATGCACATCACCGATCACCGCAAGCGTATACGTCATTTTCGGCAGTATTTGAATGGTTTGACTAAGAACCGGAGACGTCGTGTGTCCTGCTGGATACACATCGATACGATGTTCTCCTTTTGGCACTTTCATATACTGACTTAGCTGTTTATATTTCATATGGCGTAATATTTTTTGACCATTGATATATACGTCAACTGCAGGAGCATTTGGCGATGCATGGAATAAACGAACACGTCCAGCATCATCATCTCGCCCTTCTTCGCGTGACTTCACTATTTTTTCTACATACTCTATATGTTTTCGCATATACTTTTCATACTGTTCCCAATCTTTATATTGATAATAACGCGCCAACAAATCATACATAACCGCTTTTTGAATGTAGCGATCCATTTCGTTCACAACTGTTCCTCCCCTGTAAATCTTTTTACGTATTCAACGTATGCATGACAAGGTAGGCTGTTGTATGATTTTTATAGAAAATTTTTAGCAAAGGAGATAAGCGAATGATCGTTCGTTATGCCATCGTTGCGCACGGTCGTGTACAAGGTGTAGGATTTCGTTACTTTGCTCAATACGAAGCAAGAAGACGAGGATTGACTGGCTGGGTAAAAAATTGTGATGCCGATCATATGATTGAAATGGAAGTTCAAGGGGACGTGGAAAAGGTTGAGGCGTTTGTTGATGAAATAAAAAAAGGGCCGCCGTTTGCCCGTGTAGAACGCATCGAGCAATACTCTATTCCGACGATCTCTCACGAAAAGACTTTTCGCATCATCTATTGAAAAAGGCTGACTGATGTCAGCTTTTTTCATGACAACTTGTGCCGCACGATCCTTTGACAGAGCAAGCCGCACATGTTCCACGCTTGCTTTTTTGAATGAAACGAAAAATCGTCCATGCTGCGTATCCAAAAATGACTGATCCGATAACAATATTCGCAACCATATATATCCCTTCCTTTAGAAGCCAAGCAAGCTTCCGCCTTGGTAAATCACAAATGAAACAATATACGCCAGTACGAGCGCATATCCAATGGAAAACATCGTCCATTCCCGCGAACGAGTTTCTTTATAAATGGTCGCCACAGTTGCTAAACATGGAACATATAATAAAACGATTGCCATAAAGCTAAATGCTGACAGCGGGGGTAAAGTGTGATGCCATCAATCCTTGAAGTGACTCTACATCCGGCACGTGATAAATGATGTTCATCGTCGACACAACTTTTATCATGTTCACAAAATGTTAAGACGCCGATGATATCGAGATATGTTTGAAACATGCACGTATAATCGCTTCATTTGCTTTTTCGTTTTTAGCACAAAATGAAACGTCTTCACCACATATATCAACACCGAGCACATGCTTATATCGGAAAAGATAATCAACGTAAGTGGTAAGTGTGCGTAACGACATCATTCCTTGATCCCAATTTGTTTGGGCATCTTGTGGGCGAAGCACATCTTTGTCAATGCTAATGTATATATGTTTTGTCGGAATCGCGCGCATAATCGTCATTGGTGCATACATGAAATCGCTTTTTGGAAAGATCGTGACCTGTGAAGATGTGTGTGAAATTGCAGAACCGATGATGACAACATGTTTTAATGTCGGAACGTGTTTTTGAGCATACGATACCCATGAGCCACACGAGAGAAGTGGAAACAACGTTTGCTCATTCATATCTGTATGATGGTCAAACAATACGAGCGTAAACGGCTCATGAAGCTGCTTAAGTAATGCATATGAAACGTAATGATAGTTGCCGCTTCCGATAAACGTTATCCCTCTTGTATGGCGGCATGCAAGTCGCTTCTCAATTTCTTGCATCGCATCATCATCGCAATATAAATTCGTTCCTTTTATGTCATACATATCGATCCATTCATGAGGAAAACGAAGAAGGTTCCGTTGCCACGTATACGTATGATCGAAGTTTAAAAACGTTACACTTGGATGCATACTTCTCCCCACCCTTGTGCAAGTTTTTTCTTCAATCAAATTATACAAACATCTTAACCATACGTACAACGTCATTTTTTTTCGTGAAAACATTCACAAATTCGACACATTCTAATACCAATACCCCTTTATCTATATATGATCTTGTGATACAATTCACAATACAAGGAGGTTGATCACTATGAGCAAAAAAATTGTCATTGTCGGTGGCGTAGCTGGTGGTGCAACGACAGCTGCTCGCTTACGTCGTTTAGATGAACAAGCAGAAATCGTCATGTTTGAACGTGGAGAATATATTTCATTTGCAAACTGTGGTCTTCCATATTACATTGGTGGAGCAATTAAAGAACGCGACGCATTGCTCGTCCAAACCGTTGAAGGAATGTCGGAAAAATTTAACCTCGACATTCGCATTCAAAGCGAAGTGATCGCGATTAACCGTGAACAGAAAACGGTAACTGTAAAACATTTACCAACTGGAGAAACGTACGAAGAAAGCTACGACTATCTTGTTTTATCACCGGGGGCAAGCCCAATCAAGCCAAATATTCCGGGCATTGAAGAAGCAAGCAACGTATTTACATTGCGCAACATTCCAGATACCGACCGAATTAAAGCACATGTCGATGAAAAGAAACCGAAAAAAGCTGTTGTCATCGGCGGTGGCTTTATCGGGGTGGAAATGGTTGAAAACTTATGGGAGCGCGGCATAGACGTGACGCTTGTTGAAATGGCGAAGCAAATTATGGCACCTGTCGACTACGAAATGGCAGCCATTCTTCATCAACATATAAAAGATAAAGGGGTACGCCTCATTTTAGAAGATGGGGTGGCAGCATTTGAACAACAAGGAAAAATCGTTCGCCTACAGAGCGGAACAACACTTGAAGCGGATATGGTCGTCTTAGCTATCGGTGTAAAACCAGAAAATGAATTAGCTAAACAAGCTGGATTAGCGATTGGGGAACGTGGTGGCATTCAAGTCAATGAATATTTACAAACATCCGATCCTTCAATTTATGCGATTGGCGATGCAATCGAAGTGATCGACTACATTAACGGCAAACCGACTCACATTCCGCTCGCGTGGCCAGCAAATCGGCAAGGACGCATCGTTGCCGACCATATTAACGGCCGAAACGTACACTACAAAGGAACGCTTGGCACAGCGATCGCCAAAGTATTTGATATGACGGTGGCAGCAACAGGAAACAACGAAAAAACGTTGCAACGTCTCGGCATACAATATGAAGTCATACACATTCATCCAAATTCACATGCAAGCTATTATCCAGGTGCATTTCCGATTGCTCTAAAACTATTGTTCGATCGAAAAACAGGGCGCATTTTCGGTGCCCAAGCTGTCGGTTACGACGGTGTCGATAAACGTATCGACGTCCTTGCAACAGCCATTAAAGGCGGGATGACTGTATTTGACTTACCAGATTTAGAATTAGCGTACGCACCGCCATATTCATCTGCTAAAGATCCTGTTAATATGGCTGGCTATGTCGCAACAAACATCATTGAAGATATGGTTGAAACCATTCAATGGCATGAAGTAAATGAGTTAGTAAAAAATGAAGCGTGTCTCGTTGACGTGCGTGAAGAAATAGAGCGCGATATGGGCTTTATTCCTGGATCTATCAACATTCCGCTTGGACAATTACGCCAGCGACTTCATGAACTGCCTAAAGATGAAACGATCTACGTATATTGCCAAGTCGGATTGCGCGGCTATTTAGCGGCTCGTATATTAACCCAACATGGCTTCCGTGTAAAAAACTTAGATGGCGGATATAAAACATATGTTGCTGTTTATAGCGAACAACAAGAACAACGAAAAGAGGAACAAACAGAAAAACAAGTGGAGCGTGTAGACGTCATGAACGTTCAAGCGACAACAACATTAGATGCATGTGGGCTCCAATGCCCTGGACCAATTATGAAAGTATATCAAACGATGGAACAGTTAAAAGACGGAGATGTGCTAGAAGTAAAAGCAACGGACCCAGGGTTTGCACGCGACATTCAATCATGGTGCAAAAAAACAGGCAATACGTTGTTAAAAACAACGTTTGAAAATAAAACGTTCACCGCATACATTCAAAAAGGAACAAAAACAACTGCTTTCCCTGAAAAAGAAACGAAAAAAGACGGCGCAACGCTTGTTGTGTTTAGCGGCGATTTAGATAAAGCGATCGCATCATTTATTATCGCATCTGGGGCTGCTGCAATGGGTAAAAAAGTAACGATGTTCTTTACATTCTGGGGTCTCAACATTTTACGAAAAAAAGATGCGCCACCTGTACAAAAAGATATGCTTGAAAAAATGTTCGGCATGATGATGACAAAAGGTGTTCACGATCTTCCGCTATCAAAAATGAACATGGCAGGCATGGGACCAAAAATGATTCAATACGTGATGGAAAAGAAACACGTAGACGATATTGAAACGTTAATGAAAAATGCGATGGCTGCAGGTGTTAAACTCGTCGCTTGTTCAATGTCAATGGACATTATGGGCATTAAAAAAGAAGAACTAATTGACGGAATCGAAATTGGCGGTGTCGCCACATATTTAGGCGATGCAGAAGAAGCAGGATTAAATTTATTTATTTAAAAAAAAATCGGGCTATCTCGTTACGGAGATAGCCCTTTCAAGTATATTCACAGGGGGATCGGGGGAATACACTTAGCATTATCCATTATGACCGTTCTTTTGTGTTTTATACGCATGTTTATAAAATTTTTATGCGATTTTTCGTTTATCTGTCTTTTTATTTTTTACATATCCCGCTAGCAAAATAAATGCCGTCACAACAATGAGAAATACGAGCGACTGCGAACCTTGCGGAAAAGCAATCCACCGCTTTATTTGTTCATCCTTTAACAGCATTTCCCCCGCCGTCCACGCTAAAATACCGGAACCAACATACGGAATCCACTTATATTTTTCCATCGCCAACACAATAGCCTTTGACCCGAAAATCATAATCGGAATGCTAATGGCAACACCGAAAGCGATCATGCCGATGTGCCCACCTGAAGCTCCTGCAATTGCGACAACGTTATCTAAACTCATGACCGCATCGGCTACAATAATAGTCCAAATCGCCTTCCATAAACGATCAGCAGCTTGTACGTTCGCTTCTTCCTCTTCGTTAATCAGCACTTTATACGCAATCCAAAGGAGCAACAATCCTCCAACAAAATGAACAAGCGGAATTTGTAATAAAAAGACGATAACAGCAGCAAACAATATGCGCAAAATGACTGCTCCAGCAGTACCAAATAAAATTGCCCGATTGCGTTGTTTTTCCGGCAATCGACGTGTAGCCATCGCAATCACAATGGCGTTATCCCCAGATAAAATAATATCGATCGCAATAATTTTTAACAAAGCGACAATCGCTTCTGACGAAATGATCCAATCACCCATTTGAGGTCCCCTTTTTTCATGTACTTCCCCCCTATCTTATCGCGAAGCTCGTCTACATTCAACTTTTCTGTTCCGACATATATGCTAAATTCTCTCTTTATTTTTGCAAAAATCGATCTTTGTAATGTATTTGTAACATAATTTAATGGCTATGTAACAATTTTTCGACATCTTTTTTGCTATAATTTACTCGTCCATGGAACAAGTCTTTTGGAGGCTCAAGCAATGAAAAAAGCTCTAGTCACTACCACTCTCTTTATGTTGCTATGTTTAACATTTTTTGCAAACCCTTTTAAAACAGAAGCCGCGTTCTCAGCTAACAAGCTGATTGCTGAAGCGCACAAAGTGATTGGCACACCGTACCGTGCAGGAGGAACGACACCAAAAGGATTTGATTGTTCCGGCTTTGTTGGTTATACATACAAAAAAGTAGGCGTTTCTCTTCCTCGTTCTTCAGGAGCGATGTATAAGAAAGGAAAGCCTGTTTCCCTCAAACAATTAGCACCAGGAGATTTGCTGTTTTTCAAAACATCGAAACATAAAGGAATCTCACACGTTGCGATTTATATCGGCAATGGTCGAATGATTCATGCCACATCGTCGAAAGGAGTTAAAGTAGACTCGATTCACCAATCTTATTGGAAACAACGTTTTGTTGGAGCAAAACGACTATAATGCGAAGGCAAGCACTTCATGCCGAACGTTTTTCGACGCGGAGTGCTTGCTCTCGACAGTAAAGCAGGGAATGTTCCCTGCTTTTTTTCATAATTTTTTCATTTCCCCTGCATTTTTCCAATATATAATGTATGTAACATGGGGATGATGGAGGGACATAACACCGATGACAAAAAGAAAAGTGGCCGATGATCGTAAGCGTCCTTGCAACGATATGTTTTATTCCCATTTTGCTGCTTTGTCCGTCACTAACAATGACGTTTGAACAAAATCACTTTTTATCGTTTCACACCATTCTTGAACTTTTCAGTATTACATTCGCTATGGCCATTGCGCTTCAAGGGTGGATTTCGTTTCCACAATCTTTGTCACGTCGACGCTTGCGCATTGCGACGACATTTTTATTGGAACAAACTTGCTTTCAACCACAATATATTGAACTAGAAATTACAGAAAACATCGCTTTAAGCGATGAAAAACAAGTCATTGAAACGATTCAGGCACTAAAACAAATGGGCATTCGCATCGCCATTGACGATTTCGGCAGCGGCTACTCATCGA
The DNA here is from genome assembly GCF_013096965.1 of Anoxybacillus sp. CHMUD. Lineage (NCBI taxonomy): Bacteria > Bacillati > Bacillota > Bacilli > Caryophanales > Anoxybacillaceae > Anoxybacillus > Anoxybacillus sp. CHMUD. Next base: position 15,570 of record NZ_SDLG01000014.1, on the reverse strand, counting down.
TCGCCTACTTACGCCATATCTCCGTCGATACACTAAAAATTGATAAATCGTTTCTTTCCGAAATCGTCACATATGAGAAAGCACCTCCAATTTCTCGAGGTGCTTTCTACATTTTATACTATTTGTTGTTGAATGACTGCAGCGCGTTGGGCGGTTTCTGTCACATATGCTGCCATTTTTTCATTTGCGTCTTTTAAATGTTCAACTGTTGCGCTTACTTCTTCAAGCGATGCGCTCGACTGCTGAATGAAAACAGAAAAATCACTAATCGAACGATCCATTTTTTCTCCTTGCTTCTCGAGCTTTTCGCTAATGATAAAAAAGTAAGATAATTGTTCTTGCAAATGATTTAACGACTGATACAATTTTTCAAAATACATATTTACTTCATCCGTCAACGTTTCATTTTTCGTTAACTGCTCACTCGTTTCATCCATCCGCTCTAATAGCTCATTGTTGCTTTCATTCACTTCTGACAAATTGCGAACGATATGTTGTGTCGTTTCTTCCGTCAATACAGCCAACTTGCGAATCTCTTCAGCGACGACCGCAAATCCTTTTCCATACTCTCCTGCTCGCGCAGCTTCAATGGTTGCGTTTAGCGCTAACAAGTTCGTCTGATTCGTAATTTGCTTAATTTGTTTCGTTAACTCATTTGTATTAGCAATTTTACTTGTTAACGCATTTAATGTTGCTTTTGTCGCATGAATCGCCTCATGAAATTGTTCTGTGTGGGTTAATAAAAGATGCATTTTTTGTATACCCGCTTGTGCCATCTCGCTCGATTGCAAGGAGTGCTCCTTTAATTGTTTAGACGTTTCATAAATTTGCTCACCCATCGCTTTCGCTTCCGCTACTTCATCATGAATATCAATGACTTGTTCACTTTGCGCTTGACCTGCTACCGCTGCTTGTCGAATCGCTTCTTTCATTTCTTCTTGCGCTTGTACATTTTGAAGTACTTGTTGATGAATGTGTTTAACATTTTCAATAATATGCTTTAACTGACCTTCAAGTTCATGTCTTCTTGCCATTTGTTTTTCCTTTTCGGCATGTGCTTGCCCTACATGTTCAACGAGTTGATGAAATTGCTTCCGACTTAAATGCAATAACACCGAAAGGGCAATGCCAATCATCACATAAACAATAAAAACCGTATGTCCTGTCTTTTGAAATACTTGCTGAAAAGAAGATGGAACAAGTGCACCGACAACTAAAATGATAATGCCAAGCAGAAGTCCTGTTACAAACAACGTGCGATTCAAATGCAATACAGATAACACAACTAAACAAAAAGCGAGTGCGATCGTTCCTAAACTTCCCCCTGTCGTAAATAAACTACCTAATGTCGCAGAAAATAATATAAAAATAATAAAATATGGATAGATGTGTTCGTACTTTTTCATCTTTTTTAACGCCATATACACGAGGGCATTTAGAACAAGACTGCCACCATAAATGGTAATCTTCTCAACTTTCTCTCCAATCAAAATAAGCCCGATCACACCTGTTACTGCGCTAAATGTGTAAATAAGGAACAAGAAAAAATTTTTCCTTCGCATTTCTTCCATTTTGAGTTGCTCAATAAAATCCACTCGAGCCTCCCCCTTTTCCTTTTTTCTATAACTATATCAAAAAAATAAGAAAGTAGTAAATGATATTCTGAAAATTAGGAATATATTCATATAAAAAACACCGCGCGAACGGCGGTGTCATTCATAAGGACGTTGTTGATAAAAATAATTCGGTTTGACTATTGTATTCTCGTAATATTGATGGAAGATGTGCGTTGTTGCAGGCGAAAGCGGAGGAATAAGCCACGTCCAACTGCCCGTTACTTTCCTTCCTACTTCTTGCTCTTGCTGTTCAAAACGTTTAAACTGCTGAGCCGCTGTATGATGATCGACAATACTTACCCCTGCTTTTTTATATGAGTATAGAACAGCGATATTTAATTCAACAAGCGCCTGATCTTTCCATAGTGTGCTATTTTTTGACGTATCAAGCCCCATGCATGAAGCGATTTTCGGAAGCATGTTATATCGGTAATCGTCAGCGAAATTGCGCGCACCAATTTCTGTTCCCATATACCATCCGTTAAATGGGGCCGCTGTATAACGGATGCCGCCAATCTCCAAACACATATCTGAAATAATCGGCACAGCATACCATTTAAGCTGTAAATCATGAAACCACGAAAACGTCGGATGTTCAATCGGCACTTCAAGCACAATATCCTTTGGAATCGGAAATAACTTCGGCTCGCGACCATCGACTTGGATGACAAGCGGTACAATATCAAAATGCGTTCGTTCCCCTCTCCACCCTAACTTCTCACACGCTTTCGTAAACGAAATTGACGATGGATCCCCGATCATTCCGTGCTCTGTCTCATAACCAGCGTAGCGAATTAACTGATGATTCCAAATGCGCACACGCTCCGGACGAAAAATCGTAATGGTCGGACGGATTTTCCCACCGTTTGTCGCAAAAGCAATGTGATGGAATAGCCACTCGGCAACATCTTCTTCTCTCTCTATCGCACGTGCATCAAACACATGAAGCGTTTGCCAAAATAAACGTCCAATACAACGATTGCTATTGCGCCATGCCATGCGCGCCCCGTGCTCAAGCTCCTCATATGTATGTTCATACGTCCCTGTTTGTTCAATCTCATGCTGAATTTGTTGCAAACGTTCATGCATGTCATCATCGCTTTTTCCTAACTCTGTATAACATAAAGTGATAAATTGTTCCGCCTCTTTCCATAACATGTATGCTCGTCACCCCATCATCGTATCTCCTTACTACAATACATCATATATAGAGAAAATGAAAATAAAGAGCGCATATTTTCTTATTCCGATCCCTGTCTTTATGATTTATAATAGATATCGGGGAACGGTCTTCACCTACACTACCACACAAACAAAACCTCTTCTTAACACCCGACATGCCACATAGCTGTTTCCCTCTCTACTTTTCCAAACGAAAGGAGGGATATAAATATGGAGCGTACGTTGCTACAAATTTTGGACAAGCTTGAAAAAATGGAAACAAATATGGTAACGAAGCAAGAACTTTCAGAAATCAAAGCAGAACTTGAGAAAGTCAAAGATAATATGGCAACAAAGCAAGAGCTACAAGAAGTCAAAGATCATATGGCAACAAAGCCAGACTTCATGCTTATCCAACAAGCTGTACTTGAGACAAATGAAATCGTCAAAAAGCTAGAAAGTAAAATCGACACCCATGAGCAACTATTGACTCTTCTTTCGCATCGCTCTCTTGAACATGAGGCAGCCATTTCTAGCATTCGTTTCATTCCACCATCTCTCCGGCTACAAAAAATATAAAACGGTTATAAACTATACTCAATATGCCGTTTCGTCACCTTCATTAAACGGCCAACATATAAGAAAACAGGAAAACCGATGGAAGTACATAAAGCTAATAAGCTAAAAATAAGCAAATGGTTGCCATAACCAAGATGTTCAAGCATCAATCCTCCAATCCAAGGACCAACGGCGTTACCTATGGCCGTAAAACCGATAGAACCAAAATATAATCCTTTCATATGTTGAGGTGCAATTTGGTCAATAAATATGTCGACCATTGAAAACATCATCACTTCCCCGACGGTTAATACAAACATAGACGCAAATAACATCGGAACAGCAGTAAATAAACCAAATCCAAAAAGACCTAAGGCTACCGCGCCAATGCCAAGCATAATCGATGTTAATGCAGAATAATGCTTGCCAATTCTTGAAACGGGATACTGTACAACGAGTACCGTAATGGCGTTAAATACAATTAAATAAGAAAAAAGCTGTACACCATCTTCGTATTGCGACAAATATTGTGGAATGGTTGAATTAAATTGCGAATACCCTGTAACACCGAGAATCATTCCAATCACGGTGAATAAAAACACACGATCGTTCCTTAATACGTTGACAGCATTGCGAAGTGTTACATGTTCGGATGTATCGCTATCGTTTTGGTCAATCGTATCGTTTGAAAAAAGAGCGACGAGCAAAATGAAGTAAAGAAAATAAACAAAAGCGGTAATAAAAAAAGCGTCTGTTGATGACGAACTGCCGATTTTCAACCCCACTAATGGACCAATCGCCGCCCCTACATTAATTGCTGCATATCGCAAGTTAAACACAAGCAATTTATTTTCTTGTTTTGTCACTTGCGACAACAACGCTCGCGACGAAGGTTCAAAAAACGAACGACATAAGCCGTTTAACGCATTTAATAGAAAAAACGTCCAAACACTCTCCGCTGTCGCAAAACCAATAAACACGAACGTCCACATCAAAAGAGAAATTTTCATCACTTTCTCTCGCCCGTATCGATCGGAAACATACCCGCCAAAAAAACCACCAAACAGTCCTACAATCGAACTAATCCCAATAATTGCCCCTGCAAACGAAGCGCTGACTCCTTTTACGCTCGTTAAATAAATGGCTAAAAACGGAATGGTCATAAACATCGCCATTCTTGCAAATAACGTTCCGATAATGATGGTTATGCTAATAGGATGTAGTTTTTTTATATTCTCCATAATTCCCCTTCTATCATGAAAATGAACTTTATGTAAAATTATATTATAATTCACAATAAATCAAAAATATTTTAATAACATTGTAGTGAAGCGGAAAACATCATCATTACTATATAGAAGGGCGATCTCACAAATGAAAAAGGAAAGGGATGTCCTTTCCTTTTTTTGTTATCAATATTTCTCTAATAGAACGATTGACCTTTTACAAACCGCGTTCTAATTTCGCAACACACTCCACATATGCTGAGTGTCGTACGTTGAAAAGTAACAGGAGGAAAACAGTTTGTTTTACCTGTTTATTTTGGCTTCCATGATGAAACATCTTCATATGACTTGCAGAACGAAAAGTTTGTAGAAGATGAGGAAAATGGGTTTAGGAATCACTATACATCTATATAAGTTGCAATTTTGTTTTACATGGCATTGTTCGCTCTTCTTGTCACCGTGCCAGCTTGTCAGGTGATAAAGACGGGACATGGAGATCGGAAATTCTTTATTACAACCTATATACATAAAAAATTTTGGTAACGGAGTAAGGCTAGGGGATTTGACTTCGAATATAGTATGTGTTAATTTCACCTTACGAACGTTCGGGAAGGTGGTTGGAGGTAAACATTAGATCAACTGAAGGAAGTTTCATTGCATCATTTTGCATTGCGTGGCTATGAGGGTGCTTCGCTGGCACATACTGCGAAGGATGTCGGTATTAAAAAACAGTCTATTTATACGTACTTTGCAGGGAAGGATGATTTATTCCTTCAAATCTGTGAGGACGCTTGTAAATTTGAAATCAGCATGGTGATGGAGGATTTAGTTCTGACTAAGGGTAAGCCAATAAAAAATATTTTATACAATTTTTTGGAGCAATCGATGGAACGCTGTGCAAAGTATGATTCAACGAAATTCATGCTAGGGAATGCCTTTTTGCCACCAGTTCATTTACGTGAGCAAGTGATGAGTGAGCTGTATAGCTATTTAGATAAGCTAGAAGAGTTATTTATTCCGATATTCAATAAGGCAAAAGAGGCAGGCGAAATTTCTTCAATGATAGACGAAGAGATGGCGACGGCGGCTTTTTTAGCTGTTTTAGATAGTTTATTTGTTGAAATGTTATACGGAGATGCCCATCGCCTAAAAAAGCGTTTTCATGCTTCATGGTATCTATTTTGGTGTGGTCTTACAGCAAAGGAAATGAAATTGGAGGACAATAAACATGAGTAAAAGTTGGCTTTATGTTGTTTTAGCAGGAATAGTCGAGGTTTTATGGGTAATTGGTTTGAAGTATTCAGTCAGTTGGTTTGAATGGGCTGCCACAGCAGTATTAATCGGTTTATCTTTCTATTTAATCATCCTCTCAACACAAACTCTACCTGTTGCGACAGCCTATGCAGTTTTTACAGGGATGGGTACAGCTGGAACAGCAATTGTAGATATACTTGTATTTGGGGAAGAGTTTAGTTGGATGAAGATGCTGTTTCTTGTTTTACTTATAATTGGTATTTTAGGCTTGAAGCTCGTTACAAATGAAGAAAAGGATGTAGCATAATGGCTTGGGTTACGTTAATTTTAGCAGGAATATTTGAAGTGGTTGGCGTGATAGGTATTAACCTAGTTGCAAAGCACAATAAAATCCAATCATATATGGTATTAATCCTTGGTTTTCTAGTAAGCTTTAGTCTATTAAGTATAGCGTTAAGCACATTGCCAATGGGAATAGCCTATGCAGTTTGGACAGGGATCGGTACTGTTGGAGGAACACTAGTGGGGATGTTTGTTTATGGTGATGCAAAGGATTGGAAAAGAATATTATTTATAGCCCTCATTATAACGGCGATTGTGGGTCTAAAACTATCATCATAGTATTCTAAAAGCTGTTTATGTTTATACAATATATATACATCCAAATTGGCATTTTAACCTCTGATTCACACAGCACACCCCATGCGGCGTAACACCTCATCTGGATGTTGTAAGACGTACTGTTTAAAGCGAGTAATGGATTGGGTAATGTCGTTTTGATCCTTGTGAAAAACGTTGGCAATCACCTCATCTTTCAACCACTTCCATAACCGTTCAATCGGGTTCAACTGTGGAGAATACGGTGGCAAAAAGATGAAATGAAAAGCAGCACCTTCCCCGCCATCAAGAAAGGCTTGTACCATCTTGGCATGATGAATACGCACATTGTCCAACACAAGCACGAGGAATCGATCAGCATATTTCTCTTTCAATCGGCGCAAAAAGTCAAGGAACGTTTTGGCATTGGCGGATGATGCACGATGAAACACCACATCGCCTTGTTGAACGCCAACTGCACCAAAAATGGACACATGGTCATGGTGTCCGTAGCTTGGCACTTGTTTCTGATTCCCTACTTCTGCCCATGTCGTACGCAACGCTTGATAGGCACGAACATGTGTCTCATCCACATCAAACATGGTAACAGTCTCGGTAATTAGTTTTTTTTATAAATTCAAGTTCTCTTTGAAAAGCAGCTTGACGCTTAGCGTCTCCTTTGACTATACGTCGGGCGTGTCCATGACAAACGCAAACGATGCAACAACTTGCGAATCCCTTCCCGTGACATGGAAACACCATAGGTTTGTTGAATGTAAGATTGTAAAATGCGCGTGTTCCATGACGAAGCGATGCCCCAGCCAGCATCCACAGGTGTAGTAGTTAACACGAGTTGTCTAATTTCTTGTTGTTGTTCTTCCGTAAGAAACGGCACACGACCAGGCGGCAACCGACGATCGAGTAGATGATCGAGCCCACCTTGATTAAACCGTGCAACGTAGATGGCAACGGATTGACGGCACACGTTGACCATTTTGGCCACATCTTTACCGAGGTGACCTTCCATGACAAGACGAACAGCGGTCACCCGAACACGAAGGGAAGCATCTTTGATTTTCCGTTCTTGTTTCCGAAGGGTTCGAGGTGTCCAGCCGTGATCATTTGTGATTTTCAGACGTTTCATGCCAATTCCGCTCCTTTTGTATAGAAATATTTAGGAGCAGTATAGCCATGAAGAAAGGTGTTCATACAGAAGTCATGGTTTTAAGGTGCATGTATATATATTTGTTGACTGAATCTTAAAATTGCTTTTTCCTGCGCCGATAAATTCCAAATCTTGTTCTTATCATTCAGTAATATTCTCGAACTTTTCTTTGTACACACCTTTGAACCAATTCATTGAACGATTTCAAATAAATGTTCTCTTTCTAGATTATTAAAGCCCGAGCCGTCCAAATAAAGGGCGGCTCAAGCTATGTTTCTAAAAGGGAAAATCTTTGAAACTACCCATTTCCATTGGATTCTTCTGCGGAAGGCAGTTCTTTTTTCTCCTTTGATAAAAACCAGCCACCTAATGCGATCAGAACGAGTACAGCATAGAATGTTATTTTCCATTCAGGTGATTTTGCAAACCCTTCAGGTAATATTGCCAGCTGAGGGTGTGATAACGTATAAACAGATAGCTTTACCCCAACCCAGCCAACAATGAGAAACGCAGCGATTTCCAAACCAGGTTTCGAATGAAGCAATTTTACAAAGAAATTAGCAGCAAAGCGCATAATAATTAAGCCTATTAATCCTCCAGCAAAGATAACGAGAAACTTACCTCCATCCAGTCCGCCGATTTGCGGAAGATTTGTATTCGGAAGCGTAACTGCTAATGCTACTGCTGCAAGAATGGAGTCGACTGCAAATGCGATATCGGCCAATTCTACTTTGAAAACAGTTCCCCAAAATCCGGATTGTTTCTTTTCCTGTATTTCTTTATTTTTTTCTTTTTCTTTATTTACAGCAACTTTTCTAAAAATATGATTGATTGCGATGAATAAAAGATAAAGAGCACCTATCGCCTGAATCTGCCATACATTGACAAGGAATGAAATCACAAATAGTGAAGCAAAACGGAAAACGAATGCACCTGCAAGCCCATAAAACAACGCTTTCTTTCTTTGTTCTTCCGGAAGATGCTTGACCATAATAGCTAAAACAAGTGCATTATCAGCTGCCAAAATCCCTTCAAGTGCAATTAGAAGTAGTAATACCCAGCTGTATTCTAATAAAATTGAAAGTTCCATGTAACCTGAATCCTCCTTTAGTATTTTACTGTAGTTTGATGTTTCATTTTCTAAATAAGACCGTATTTTCCTTTAGGAGAGCCAACATTCATTTTTACCAACCATTATGAATTTTATCCTTTTTATACACTCAAGCAAATAAATCATCCTTTTTACAACGAGTAAATGCTGTCTTTTTTTTATACACTTACCTCCCAGATTATCAAATAAAAAACCTTTACCATGTATGGTAAAGGTTTTACATACAAATAAAGACCTTTACCAACGGGTAAAGGTCTTGCTAACAACGTTAACGTTGCCAACAAAGCCGGGAGCGGCAAAACTCCGAAATGACGACTTTGTTGTAAAAGCTACTCCCCTTTAGGAGAACTATTCAACTGTCCAATTTAATCATAAAATAACCTATATGAATCTGTCAATTATTATTTTTACCCGTGGTGCTAGTTGAGCGTTAAGACTCAACTATATAAATTGAAATAAAGGTTTTCTCCCGTTCCACGGCGAATAAATACAAAGAGAAAATAGGGGAACGGAGAGAAAACTATGATGCCAAATCACAAAGACGAGATCGAAAAGTTGTCCACTGCCATGAAAGAAGCAAAAAGTAAACGAGCATATGAACGCTACCAAGCGATTTATCTTCATTTGCAGGGATATACCAAAGGAGAAATCGCAACGATTATTGGTCGATCCAAGAAAACTATTTATAACTATATTCATGCCTACGCCCAGCGCGGTCTTGATGGACTGGAGATGAAATACTCACCTGGCGCCCCACGTCGATTGACCCCTGAGCAGGAAAAAGAGCTGGCTTTGATCATTGAACATCAGCTCCCCGTAGATGTGGGATTCGAAGCAAAATATAATTGGACGCTTGCGATAATCGCTGAACTCATTCAACAAAAGTGGGGGCCAACATACACGCTTCGCGGAACAAGTGACATTCTGCATCGGTTAGGGCTAAGCTATACGAAACCGACCTATACACTAGCCAATGCCGATGAAGAGAAACAAAAAGAATTCGTCGAAATCACCTTCCCTGAAGTAAAAAAAACTGGTAGATGGGAACATCGCCCATGTCCTCTTTCAAGATGAGTCGATGATTCGTGATTACCAAGCGATTCAAAAAACATGGTTTGTCAAAGGAAAACAACGAATCATTCCGACGTTTGGAAAACATCAAGGGTTGAAGCTGATTGGCACGTTGAACTACGAAACAGGGGAAGTGTTTTGCATCGAAGAAGAACGCTATGACGCGGAAACATTTCTTCGATTTCTTCAACTTGTGTTAGAACGCTATCCCACAGGCAAAATTGCGAACAGTGCCAGGCACTATTCGCAATGACGAGAGCGTCTTTGGCATCGTGCTTCGTTGGCAAGTTGTCGTCCAGTTCCTTCGACCGTTTGACATGCATCGGATTGACCATCACCAATGGGATCCCTTTTTCCTCAAGGAAATAGGCGAGGTTCAACCAGTAATGTCCGGTCGGTTCGATTCCGACGATGACTTCCGTTTTGCCAAACTCCCTCATCGTTTCTTGGATCAACGCATAGAACTGCTCGAATCCGATTCTTGACTGGGACACCGAAAATGACTCTTTCAGTACCCGACCTCGTGCATCTACGATCGCTGCGTAATGTTTTTGTTTGGCAATATCCATTCCTATCACTAATGTTTGATCGGTGACTTGTTCAATTTTGAGATTTTGTGTACAATTCATAGTAAGTCCTCCTTGGTTTGATGATAGGGTCAACTTTCCATTGACACCCCTGCATCATACCAAGAGGGCTTTTTTCTTTCAAGTCCCCCGAAAACCTTTCTAACAGGAATGCTCCCTAGACAAACTTTGCGACTACAAAACCTAATCTTCCGTCTTTTCTTCTATTCAAACATATTAAGACACCTTTGAGATGCTTCACCCTCAAAGATGCCTTAACACCGAAGAAAAACAAAATATATGGAAATTATTAGCAACAACCACAACGGCTAACTAGATACCACAAAGAATGTTTGCGTTACGCCCCCACAATATCTTCCGAATTCCGGTTAATCTCATCGATAATGCGAATGATCCTCCGCGCGTCATCCATGTTGTCTTTAAAGAGTTCAACAATGCTGCCGACGGTTTTAAATGGTTCTTCCTGCAACACTTTTTTATCCATGACCCCATTTTTCACAAAGTAATCGACGATCAATTTGACAAAGCGGCTTTGTTGGATGTTCAACCGTTCGCTTGATAAAAATTCAGAAAACGCTTCGTTGGCGGCCTGCGGGTCAAGGCCGACGATTTGGCGGACGAGTTTTGTAATCGGTGTGTCTCCGAATTCTCTTTTATAATCTTCCTGTGTGCCAAGCTCATTCCAAAGAATATGCTCCAACGTTTTTAAGTCTTGGACTGTTAGCTTTTTATTATTTCGCAACTTGTAAATGGCCATCTGGTCGCGGTGTTCGTGCAGATAATGTTCAACCTTTTTCCGATAATTTTTCAGATCATTGACATTAAACATCGGACCATTTTCTTTGACCTCTAAAACTTGGTCTTTAAAGTTCGTATAGTAAATTTTTTGCGTTTCTTTTTCAAGGAATTTGACTAAGTCACGCAACGCTTCGCGAACGGCTTCCAATTCGAAAATATCGGCTTCGCTCCAAAACTCTTCCGTCTGCACCTTTTCGATGATATATTTTTGTTCCATCACTTGAGGAATGGAACCGAGCTTAGATAACGCCTCTGCGGTGCGAATCACACTGCGAATCGGCTTTGTGGCATTTTTCGTTTGCAGCTTCGCCAACTCAATCGTGTACATAAGCAAATCAAAACGTTTCGCCAATTCATCATCGTTTAGCGGAACAATCAGCGGCGAAATATGTTCTTTGATTTCATTGACATCCATCGCCGTTAAGGAATCCCATTTCGCCCGATTTTTAAACTTGTGTACGTATTGAATATGTTGGCGTACGCGGAAGTTTTCTTCGTTTAACTTATTGATTTCCGCTAGCACTTCGTCAATCAATTCATTGCGATGGGCAATATACTCTTCTTCTTGATATTGTAAATGCTGCAGTTCTTTAATGATTTCAATTTTGGCGTTAAACAAACGCTCTGTTAAGCTTTCCACCGCTTTTCCTTCGATTCCCTTTGGATTCTCGCGGAAAAACTCGAAGTTGCCGCAATAGTCAAAAATAAGGAAATGCGTTTTATCTTGTCCAACTCCGAATAATTCTTTGCATAAACGGGTTCCGCGCCCGATCATTTGCCAAAACTTTGATTTGGATCGTACTTTCTTGAAGAACACAAGGTTGACGACTTCCGGAATATCGACTCCCGTATCGAGCATATCGACCGATACCGCAATTTGCGGCAATTTGTTACGGTCGGAAAAATCATCGATTAATGTTTGGTAGTAGTTCACGCTGTAATCAATGACTCGTGCAAAGCCGCCCTTGTATTCAGGGAACAATTGATCAAAGCGCTCCACGATTCGTTCCGCATGACGATGATTTTTCGCAAAAATAATCGTTTTGCCGAGTTTGTCTCCGCCTTCGACGCGAATCCCTTTTTCCATTAAATCTCTCAGTACCGTATCAATCGTATCGTCATTAAACAGCCATTCGTTTAACGCGGCACTGTCAATGTCCTCGCCCACTTCCTCATCAAATGTTTCTTCATATCGTTCTTTTTCTTCATCCGGTAACTCATCGTAATGAATGCCCTCTTCAAGAAATTTGAGCTTTGTTTCAATGGTACGATAATCGACTAAATAGCCATCTTGAACGGCTTGATCTAACTCATAGGCATAGGTCGGCACACCGTTTTCTAAATCGAATACTTCATATGTATTGCGATCAATTTCGTCCTTTGGTGTGGCGGTAAGCCCAAGCAATATTGCGTCAAAATAGTCAAAAATTGCTCGGTACTTCTTGTAAATACTGCGATGGGATTCATCGACGATAATTAAATCAAAATGCCCGACGGTAAAGAGGCGTTTGCCGTCTTTTCGCTTCGCTTCGTCAATCGCGTTCATCATTGTCGGGTACGTCGAAAACACCATGCGGCTTTCCTCTGGATTGTCTTTGTTATCGAGCAAATTACAAAGTGTCAAGTTCGGCAACAAATGGCTAAAGCTGTTTTTGGCTTGCGTTACCAGAGTTTTGCGGTCCGCTAAAAACAAAATATTTTTTACCCAATTGTGGCGAGTGAGAACATCGACAATCGAAATCGCCGTCCGGGTTTTGCCGCTCCCCGTCGCCATGACAAGCAATGCTTTGCGCCGTTTGTTCTCGAGCGCGTCGCATACGGCTAAAACCGCTTCTTTTTGGTAATAGCGATTCGTTATGTTGTCATTGATTTGCACATTTTTTAGCGGCTTCTTCATCGTCCGACGATCAATAAGCAAGCTTAATTCTTCCTTATTGTAAAAGCCGGAAACTCTCCGCGCCGGATAGTTAAGGTCGTCCCAAATATACGTTTCAAAACCGTTTGTGTTAAAAATGATTGGACGTTGGCCGTGCATTTTTTCAATACAGTCGGCATACAATTTCGCCTGTTGCTTTCCTTTGTTCGGGTCAGCGGTTGTCCGTTTCGCTTCGATGACCGCCAGCGGCTTCCCGTTGTCGCCAAAAAGGACGTAATCGACATAGCCGACTCCTTCTTGATTCGGCATGCCAACGACAGGGTATTCCACAATAACGTCCTTTTTAAATTCCCAACCCGCCAGCTTCAAATCTAAATCAATATATTTCTTTCTTGTTTCCCATTCGCTTAGTTCATCGACTTGGAAGTGATATTCTTTTGTATTCGCTTCCCGTTTGGCGGTGAGAAGAGCGCAGAGCTGTTCGTTTTCTTTCATCATTTCCTCAAGACGCTTGTCTTTGGAGCTTAACCGTTCGTATAAATCTTTTAATTCTTCCGGACGCTCGCGCTTTTCCTCGCCAATTGGCAGCAATGATTCGTCAAAGTCCGTAGCCGTATATTCATCTGAATAACAATAATCAATCCAAGACACAAACTGATGAAGATTATGCAGGGAAAGAATCGCTTCTTCCCTCGTAATCATCGAGTTCGTATGAACCGCGACATTTCCCAGTTTGACAATGTAACGCAACAACGGCAACAAGTCTTCATCAATAATGGACAAAAAGACGTTGTCATGAATCAAACTGGAAAGATTATCTTGATACGGAACTTTCAAAGCGCTGTCAAAGCTGTACACCCACTTCACCGCAAGCTCCAGCGCACGGCGCGTCAAAATCGCGCACGTCGCCGGGCTGACGACCAAGCTTTTCTCCGCCTCCAAACACGCATTTGTAAAGCTCTCATAATGAGGTTTTCCTATTAAAAAACGAAAGTTGGATAACAACAAATCCCCCTCCCTCGACCAAACCAACATGAATTTCCTTCACATTTATTAATCGTTGAATAGTTCTCCCTTAAATGCCTGTTGCATGAGGGAACTGAAGTTATTTTCGAGTTCTTCTAGGCTCTTTTGAAGAAGGTCTTTTTGAGATTCTATTTTTTGTACTATTTCTGCAAATTTGTTTTGGAGCTCCAATGGTGGTAATAAGATATTAAAGTTTTTAATTTGTGTGTAATTTAGCGCCTCCCTAGTTGCTCCTGAGTTTAAAAACTTAATAGAATGCTGAAACTGAGGACTCGCTATGTAATAAGACAAGTAAAATGGATTAACTCCTTCGGTTAACCTAATGATACATACATGTTGATTAACATTTGCTTGGTTATTTTCCCCAAGATAAACTGCCACTCTTCCAATTGAAGCTCCTGTAATATTGAGTAAAACGTCATACTTTCTTAATTGACTTCTTTTCATACTTTCGTGAACTTCTTCAGTGATGAAAACAACATCATCTAAATTAAGTTTATTCATATGGACATTTTGGCTTCTTATTAGGGGAATACCTTGCGGAACATAAGCACTTTGTCCCCCACGAGGCGTGACTCCGCTAGAAACATGAGTTGTATACTCACCTAATTTAACAACTTCAAAATTTTTATTATTCCTCAATGGATCCCCAAACATCTCCAAAAACACACTTTGCGTTAACTGGTCTAACGCTTCAATTTGAGCTTTACGTTTGTCGATGAGTTCTTGAGTTTTGTCTAGAATAGAAACAATTTTTAATTGAGTTTCCTTTGAAGGTAAGTCTATACTCAAGCTTTTTAAATAATTATCTAATTTCAAGTTAATGATCCCAGTCGTTTTGTTCTGATATTTTAACACAGCTTTAGTCTTGTACTTATAAAATAAGTAATAAAAAAGATATTTGTTTATAACCTTATTACTATCTGGTCTTAAAATACTAGTGAAGTTATTACATAAATGTAACTATTCACCCCAGTGCTAGTGTATAAAAAAGCCCAGCACAAATAGGGCATTTCGGTCATAGAAAATGCCCTAGGTAGCGGAAAGAACTCGATCGATCGTTTCGCCTGCCAACAGAAGACACAACGAGTCCCACACGTTTTTTTCGTGTTTCGTAAGTGTGGAAACGATGCTTCTTGCGATGCAAAACGACTGCGCGAACGTTTCGTCACGAAATGTACCCGAGATGTTCTCTTTGACTTTGACCATGCGAAGATCTCGCTCGGCTTGGTTATTGTCAAAGGGAACATGCACTTCACATAAGAAACGCAGCGCTTCTTCCTTTCGTTTTTGAAGGCGTCGAACAAAAGCGAGTGCTTTTTTCGGAAGAGGCGTCTTCGCTTCCAATCGGTGCTGTGCTTTCGCTAGGATACGATCATACACTCGTTCCCATCGTTTCGCTTCTTCTTCGGAAAGTGCACCGTGATGGGCTTCGACGGCTTGCTTGGCGGCTAACAGAAACGTGGTCATGCGCATCGCCCACGTATGCCCTTGTTCGATGAATCCTTTTAACTCACGCAAATG